>NZ_JALEXO010000035.1 GCF_022780145.1 Intestinibacter sp. | reverse complement strand
GGAAAATGGACTGGCAAATTGGGTAAGACAGTTTTTAAAAACTGAGTTAGAGGAATTTTCTGAAGAACAACAAAATCAAATTTTGAAAAACTTCGAAGCAAAGGTAAGAGATAAATTATGGAATAGTAAAGAATGGAGTATAGATTATAGAAGATTGAGAGTTGTAGCTCATGTTGAAAAATAGGGTTTGATAGGAGGAAAATTATGAAGATAACAGTTATTCACGGTCAATCTCATAAAGGTGTTACATATAAGATGACACATACAGTTTTAGAGTTTTTGATGAGTTCGGAAGATGAACTAAAAGAATTTTTTCTGCCAAAGAATGGTCCAGGGTTTTGTGTAGGTTGTAATAATTGTTTTTTAAAAGGGGAAGAACATTGTCCCGGTGCTGATAAAGTGCAGCCAATTATTAAGTCAATGGAAGAATCAGACGTAATTATATTAGATTCACCTAACTATGTAATGGAGATGAGTGGAGGAATGAAAAATCTAATGGATCACTTTGCATACCGATGGATTACGCATAGACCTCATGGAAAAATGTTCACAAAGGTCGGAATCACAATAAGTTCATCTGCAGGTGCCCTTGCCAATCATACTGTACGATCTATGGCAAAACAATTGAAATGGATGGGAGTTCCAAAAGTCTATACTTTTCCACTTATAAGTAATGCTATGGGGATAAATGATTTAAATGAGAAAAAAGAACAAGAAATAAAAAGTAAAGCACAAAAGGTTGCAACTAAAGTCAAAAAAAGAGTTCAAAATCCTCATGCAAGTTTGCGCTCTAAAATAATGTTTTCTATATTTAGAAAAATGCAATCTTCACCAGATGCCGGTTGGAATCCAACTGATAGAGAGTGGTGGATAAATAATGGCTGGACTAAAGATGTACGTCCTTGGAGGCAATAATTATGCAAATATATTTAATAGATAAGAAAAGTGAAGAAATAAAAGCTATAAGTAAAATATACATAGACAGTTGGAGAATTACATATGATGGATTTGTATCAGATTCATATCTTAAATCCTTGAATTACCATGATGCTGAGAAAAAGTGGACAGAATTTTTAAGTGATACGAACAACTTCATATTTGTAGCTAAGGAAAATAATCAGGTAATAGGATTCGTAGCTGGATGTATCGATGACAAAACCTCTGAAGGGGAACTTTATGCATTATATGTGAATACCACTCTTAAAAATTCAGGTATAGGAAGTAGACTTTTAGAAAAATTTTTCGAGAATATGAAAGAAAACCACATAATTAGTGTAATTGTATGGGCTATGTCAAAAAATAAGAAGGCGATATCTTATTATAAGCATAAAGGCGCTGTTGAGTATAATCATAGAATGAACAATTTTGATGGCGAAGTAGTAGAAGATACTGCTTTGATTTGGAAAGAAATTTAAAATAATGGGTTATCGCAAAATGATTTTTGTGATAACCCTATATAGATTTATACTCCATAATAATATCTAATAGCATGACCTATGTATTGTGTAATTCCATCCCCGTATTGTTTATCAGTTAATTTTGTCAAAACAGGATTAGAATTATCTAAATAATCCTTTGCTATTTTCAATAGTAAATATCTTGCATTATCGATTTTAAACATTTTCTTGTAGCTTTCAGAAAGTCGCTTGACAGCATTTTGTGCTAAATCGAAATTATTTTTTTGTTTTGCTAAAGCAAACTGCTTGTAAGTTTCGTCTATTTCAATTTGTTGCTCTTCAAAACAAGCTCTATTATCTGTTTCCTTTGACATAGCTTCTAGTGCTTTATCCTTGCTACCGTACATTTTGATAAGGTGTGAACTCATTTTTTCATCCTTAAGATTTTTTTCTAGAAGATTGCGGTATGCTTCGACACTTCCAAATTGTTGAACTATTTTTTCAAGAGTATCGCTTTGTATTAAACTAATAGAATGATCGACAATCATTTTAATATCTTCATCATTGAGCAATTCGAAGTTCATATTATCTACTTCATCAATTACATTTTCAATTAACTCGATAGTTCGATTAATATGATTTCGTTTTTGTTCTAGTAGAGATTTTTGATTTAACAATGCTTGTTTTCTATTATAATTTGGATTTTCTAAAATTATTTTTATATCAGATAATGGAATTTCCAATTCTTTGAAAAACATAATTTCTTGCAACCTCGCTAATGCCTCATTGTCGTATAATCGATAACCTGTTTCTGTTAATTGAGTAGGCTTTAGTAATCCTATTTCATCGTAATATCGTAGTGTTCTGATGCTTATACCTGTTATATCTGATACATCCTTTACAGTTTTCATATAATCCCTCCTCTTGGTTTAATCCTAAACCGTTACGTTACGAGAGAGTCAATATTTTACTTGCAAAAATCGTCTAAAGTTTTTTGTAGAGAATTAAAGAATAATCCAACGTGATATCCATCGCATACAGCATGTGCAGTTGTTAGAGTACAAGGCATAAGAATCTTGCCGTCTCTTTCTTCGTATTTTCCAGCTGTAATGATAGGTATATATTTAGGTTCACCGTTTGCGACATATGTGCCAAATCCAGTGAAATTAACCCAAGGTACACATGATACGCAATAGAAGTTCGCTGGTTGACCTGGTTTAACCTTTACACCTTTTACGTCCTTGTAATAATCCATATCCTTAGTAATAGCTGTGTAAAAAGTTTCGAAATCGTCGTCAAAATCAGTCCAGCAATCAGAAAATGTATTATCATCCTTATGGAAAATTGTGTAATTAGGAACAAGATAATCCCATACACATAAATCGCCGTTTTCATCCTCGAACATCTTGAAATTTTCTAAATTATTTAGAGTTTTAGTCAAGCAATAAATAAATGTAGCGTAAAATTTAATATTTTTGCTATGACAGTAATCTATAAATTTTGTAACATCTATGTTTGCTGTCATACTGTAGCCTACCTTTAATTTTTCCTTATAATAAAGGTAGTGGTCCTTACGTTCCCAGTTTTCTATGTCTATTTTTTTGTAATTTGTCACGATAATCACCTCGAATTTTAATTTATAATACAACATAAATAGTAAATTTTACTAAATTACTTCTTAATATTAGTGTATCAAATCAATCTGTATAAGGCAATTTTTAAGGTTTAGATAAGGAGGAAGTTCTATACGAAAAAGGTGTTTGCCCAGTAAATTTTTTAAAAACAGTACTATAATAATTTTGATTATTAAATCCAACAGCTATAGCCACATCAAGTATGCTCAAATCCATATTTAATAGAAGTTTTTTGCTCTTTTCTATGCGAAAATGATTTAAAAAATGGCAAAAAGTATATCCAGTCGTAGCTTTAAAAATACTACAGAAATAGCTTTTATTAATATTTAGATATTCACATACATCGTCAATGCTTATATTTTGATCGTAGTTATCGTGAACATATTCGATGGATTTTTTTATATGCAAGTTAAAGGATTTATTGTTCATTGTTTGATTGAATTTGTCTTTTGCAATATTTGAAATAAAGCTAGAGCAATAATTTAAGCATTCTAACGTACGATAGGGAATAGGAGCATTAGCCTTATTTGTAGATATAGGACCTAGCACAAAAAATCCTTTATATTTATCAATACTTAAGATTTTATAATAAATACTATTGTGTATATTTAAGATGTAATCTATATGATTTTCGCATTTGTCGATTAAATTATAAATATCACTTGTAGGATATATCGCATAAAAATATTCATCATATCCGATTTTATATATTTCCTCAAATTCATAAGAAACAGCCTTGACAGCTATGCTGCAACACTGGTAAAAATCTGTCATAGTTGAAATTATAAAATTCATTTTTTCACCTCAAAATTAACTAAATATATTATAAAAAATGCGAATATATTTAAATTAAAAAACCAAATATATTTTATAATATTGTTAATGAAAATCAATATCAATTAATGGTACATTATTTATATTTGTAAGTCAATAAAATTGATTTAAATACATGACAGCGGAGGAAGAGAATGAACAAGAAAAATATTTTTAAACTTATACTGGATATAGTAATGCTGGTATTATTCGTGACATTTTTTGATAAGAATTTAATCAGCTTTAAATTCCATATTATTAGTGGATTAGTATTTGGAGTGCTTATCTTAATACATATGCTTTTAAATAAAAAATGGATAGTAAATATAAGCAAAAGATTATTTGACAAAAATCTAAAAACTAGAACAAAGGTATCATATATTATAAGTGCAATTTTGTTTGCGATGGTGCTTTTAATAATAGTAAGCGGTATATTTATGATGAAGGCGACAGATTACGATAAAATAGCGATTTGGAGAATGCTTCATATAGGAGCTTCGTATTTATCAATCGTGTTAATTGGTGTGCACGTTGGTCTTTATTGGAGATTTATAAGCAGTGTGGTAAAGAAGGTATTTGCTTGATTTGCCTTATGTTAAAATTAAATATAGATACGGAATGGAAAAGCCTGGGATATATTTTGCGATATTTCCGAGGCTTTTTATTTTTTAGTTGTGTGACATATGTCATTGAAAAAGGATATAAAAAACGATAAAATCTAAAAGTAGATTATTGAATAAAAAATTTATGAAATTGAAATATAAAGGGGATGTTCGTAAATGCAAGTCGAGAAAACTATATGCCCATATGATTGTCCGACTTCATGTGGATTATTAGTAGAAACAGATGGACAAAAAATCTTTAAAGTGACAGGAGACGAAAATCATCCTGCTACAAATGGTCTAATTTGCAAAAAAATGAGAAAATACGAAAAATCTATTCACTCAGAGGATAGAATCCTAACTCCATTAAAAAGAATCGGAAAAAAGGGAGAAGGAAAATTCAAGCCAATAACATGGGATGAGGCTGTAGAGGAAATAACCAATAAATGGAAGCGAATTATAAAAGAACAAGGTGCAAGTGCAATTCTTCCTGTTTACTATTCAGGGGTAATGAGTGTCATACAGAGAAACTGTGGAGATGCATTGTTCAACAAAATAGGGGCATGTTCATTAGTTAAGACTCTATGCTCTTCTGCAAAAGGAGCAGGATACAATTCAGTAATGGGAACTACAGGAGCATTAGATCCTAGAGAGCTTAAGGACAGCGATTATTACATAGTTTGGGGAAGCAACATGAAGGCAACTCGAATCCAAGCTATGCCAGAATTAATCAAAGCTAGAAAGCAAGGTAAAAAAGTAGTTTTAATAGAAGTTTATTCAAAACCGATGGAAAAATACTGTGACCAAGTCGTTTTGATAAAACCGGGAACTGACGGAGCTTTGGCGCTTGCGATGATGAATGTAATGGTAGAGGAAAATCTTCAAGATGAAGAATTTTTATTAGAAAATACTATAGGATATAAAGAATTTAAAGAAACTCTAACTAACTATACACCAGAATGGGCAGAAGAAATAACTGGAATTTCAAAAGAAACAATCGTAAATTTAGCTAGAGAATACGCAGGGGCAAAAGCGCCAGCAATTATTCTAGGTAGCGGAAATTCTAGATATACAAATGGCGGAATGACAGTAAGGCTTATAACAATATTATCAATATTCACAGGTGCTATAAAATACCCAGGTGGTGGATTATGCGGTACATCGCCATCTTCTAAATCATACATAGATAAAAATGTAATAGCACGCAACGATTTTAGAACAAATAAGGCGAGAATGGTAAATATAAACCAAGTTTCATCAGCGTTAAACGATGAAATAAATCCAATTAAAAGCCTATTTGTCTACGCATCAAATCCAGTATGCTCTATAAGTAACCAAAATAAAATGATAAAAGGTCTTTTGAGAGAGGATTTATTTACTGTAGTGCATGAGAGATTTATGACAGATACAGCAAAATACGCGGATATCGTACTTCCTGCAACTTTTTCTGTAGAGCAAACAGATGTCTATACATCTTACGGATACTGTACTTTGGCGACTGCTAAAAAAATAATAAATCCACCGGGAGAATGCAAAAGTGACTGGGATATGTTTAGATTATTGGCAAAATCTATGGGATATCAAGATGATTATTTCGATAAAACAGAGGAAGAAATTTTTGAGGAATTACTTGAAAAATCCTTGAAGGATGTGAAGACTATATCTGAGGAGGATAAAGCTGTTTTAAAACAAGGTGGTGCTATTTCAACGCCATTTGCAAATCACATGGACATCAAAACTAAATCAGGAAAGATACAAATTACAAATGATGAAATGGAAGAAAAGATACCTAGATATATAGAAAACTCATCACAAGATTATCCATTGAATTTAGTTGCTGTTCCAAGTTGTGAAACTTTAAATTCTATTTTCCTAGAGAGAAAGGACATCGTAGAAAAGAGAGGAAAAGTCGCATTAAAGGTCAATCCTAAAGATGCAAAATCTAGAAACATAGAAGATGGTGATGAAATAATTTGCTTCAATGATTTAGGAGAAGTGGGATTCGTAGCAGAGGTTACAGATACTGTAGCTCAAGGTGCTGTAGTAGCAGAGGGTGTTTACGATATGGATTTTTCTATAAATGGAAGATTAGTCAACGCATTACACGATGACAGATTATCTGATATAGGTGAGGCAACTACATTAAATTCAAACACAGTAGATATAAAAAAGTGTAAAAAATATATGAAATAGTATAAAATTTAAAATAGAAATTATTAAATAAGAACAAGGGGGCATATACATGTATAATATAGGAGTTGACATCGGCGGAACAGGAATAAAAATAGGAGTTGTAGATTGTGAAGGAAAAATAGTCTACAGAGACCAATGTAGTACAGATGTAAAAGGTGGATTTGACAAAATTATTTCCGATATAGATGGAGTAATCAGAAGAATTATCAAAGAAAATTCAATAGATGCTTCACAAATTGGATCTATAGGCTTCGGTCTACCTGGTTACATTGACAAAAATGGAAAGGCAAACTGCGTAAATTTAAATTGGAAAAAGGTAGATTTTATAAATTCACTAAAGAATACTTTTCCTGAATTTGATATTTTAGCAGAAAATGATGCAACTGTAGCAGGTTTAGCAGAGAGTAGATTTGGAAGCGCTAAAAACAGTAGCTCATCAGTTCTTATAACTCTAGGAACAGGAGTAGGTGGCGGAATTGTTATCAACGGAAGACCTTTCAGTGGAGCACATGGAGTAGGCTCTGAAATAGGTCATATGATTATAGGGGAAAATTTCTATGATTGTAACTGTGGCAATAATGGATGCTTTGAAACCTTCTGTTCAGCAACAGCGATAATAAAATACGCACAAAAGCTTTTATCAGAAGAAAATGCTCCAACAAGTGCGATACTTGATATGTGTAAAGGAGATATTTCTAAAATAGATGCTAAAATAGTTTTTGATGCATATAGACAAGATGACCAAATAGCAAAAGAGGTCATAGCAAGATTTAAAAAATATTTAGCTATAGGAATAGCAAATATAGTAAATACTTTAGATCCTGAAGTAGTTGCAATTGGTGGAGGATTATCAAAATCATCAGATATAATACTAGACGGGTTAAAGGAAATGGTCAGAGAACATATTACTTATAAGGATGAAGAATTTGCAGATATATTAATAGCGACTTTAGGTAATGATGCTGGAATAATAGGCGCATCAATATTGAAATAAATTTTAAGTAAATATAAGTTCTGCTCGTATTTCTTGATTAAAATACGAGCAGAATAATCTGTGTTTATTTAAAATAAGATTTTTTATCTAAATCAAGCGATGCAATAGTTGAGCAAATCAAAATTTCTTCTAATGCAGTAATTGTAGCAATTATAAAAACTAAATACAGATAAAATTTACATGAAATAAAATAATTTGAAATCGGATAAATAAAAATCAACAACCCAGTTAGTTTATTCAAATAAGTATGAATCATTCCAAACTGCTTAAATCTAATAAAAATCACGATTATAGAAGAAACCTTAATTAGAGCAATTATAATAATCCATATCATCATATAAAAATTCAACTTCAAAATAGGTATAAACTTAAATAAAATAACTGAGATAATAATCACATCTGCAACACTATCGAGTTTAGCACCGAATTCACTAGTAGCGTTTATTTTACGGGCGATGAAGCCATCTAACACATCAGTAATACCACATATTATGTATATTAAAATAAAAGGTAATTTTTCCGGATTTAAATAAAAAAGTACAATAGATAGAATTATTCTTGAAAAAGATAAAACGTTAGGTATATATTTCATTATTTACAATCCTCCAAAGTTCAAATTTATTATATCTTTTATAATATTTTGCCATAAAATAAGGAAAAATCTATATTTTGTTGACATATTTTTACAATAAGACTACTATAAAACTATAAATATAATATATGTCTTCGGGGCAGGGTGAAATTCCCTACCGGCGGTGATAGCCCGCGAACTATTTTTAATAGCTGATTTGGTGAAATTCCAAAGCCGACAGTATAGTCTGGATGAGAGAAGAGAAAATGAATGATGGTTTAGATAGTATTGAGCTCGGAGATGTTTTTCTTCGAGCTTTTTTAGTATAGAAAAATATATACTTTTATATCCGAATTTATATCCGAAGATGTAGAAAATTTGGAGGAATAATAAATGGCAAAATATTATATTGGATTTGATTGTGGTACACAAAGTGCTAAGACTGCTTTATACAGAGATGATATGGTTTGCATGGCTAAAACTCAGATAGCTACAAATTTGAAATGTCCAAAACCTGAATGGCTTGAAATGGATGTAAACGATTATTTATCAGGGGTAATAGAAGGTATAAAATACTGTGTTGAAACTAGTGGTATAGACCCTAAAGATATCAGAGCTATCTGCGGTGATGGTGTTATCTGCGGAATTGTTGGAGTTGACGAGGATTTAAACCCTATTACACCTTATATAAATTATCTAGATTCAAGAACTAAGGAAGATGCAAAATGGTTGAACGAAAATGTCGAGGATATCTGGGCGACTGAAAGTGGAAATGCTTATGTTGATTCTTTTTACCCACCTTTATTTGCGCGTTGGTTCTTAAAAAATGTAGATGGATTTAGAGAAAATGGTGCAAAGCTTTTGAACAATGGACCATATGTTTTAGCTAAATTAGCTGGACTT
>NZ_JALEXO010000319.1 GCF_022780145.1 Intestinibacter sp. | reverse complement strand
TAAAATCTAGGTATTAAGTTTATAAGTGTAGATTTACCGCTTCCTGTACTACCTATAAATGCAGTTGTTTGACCTGGTTTTGCAGTAAATGAAATATCGTGAAGTATTTCTTCATCGGCATCAGGATATTTAAATGAAACGTTTTTGAATTCTACTAAACCTTTTTTGTTTTCGTCAAATTCTTCCACATCGTCTGCTTCTTTTATTGATATATCAGTTGTCAAAACTTCATCTATACGATTTGCAGATACAGCTGCTCTAGGAACCATAACTGCTATCATTGATATCATCAAGAAGGACATTACTATTTGCATAGTATATTGGATAAACGCCATCATATCTCCAACTTGCATGTTTCCTAAGTCTACGTTTTTAGCTCCTACCCATACTATCAATATAGAAATCAAATTCATTATAAGCATCATAGCTGGCATCATACATGACATCATTCTATTTACAAATAAGTTTACCTTAGTTAAATCCTTATTAGCTTTGTCAAATCTATTTTCTTCAAACTCTTCGTTACTAAAAGCACGAATAACACCAAGACCTGTAAGTATTTCCCTTGTGACTAAATTTAATCTATCTACTAAATCTTGCAAAATCTTGAATCTAGGCATTACAACGGCAAACATTACGATAACTATCATGAAAACACATATTATACCAAGAGCTATTATCCAACTCATAGATACATTTGTATTAAGTGCTCTTATGATACCTCCTATTGCCATAAAAGGCGCAAATAATACCATTTTAAGCATCATAATTATAACTTGTTGTATTTGTTGTATATCGTTGGTACTACGAGTTATAAGTGATGCAGTTGAAAATTCGTTGATTTCCTTATTAGAAAAACTCATAACTTTTTCAAATGTCATAGCACGCAAGTTTTTACTTACCTTTGCACCGACTCTAGATGCCAAGAATCCAACACATATAGCGCATATCATACATATCATAGTGATACCTAACATCTTAAGTCCTTCTGTGAATATGTAATTCATTTGAAGATTGTCTAAGTCTATTCCTATTTCTTTATATTCTGCTTTTACAAAAGATATAGCACCTTGATCTAACATAGCCTCTGGTAAATCCACAAATTTTTCGTCTAATTCAGAAAGCATTTTTTCTTTAGATTCTTTTGGTATGGCGTTTAAATATGCAAACACATCGAAGTTACCATCTTTATCCATAAATTGTGCCATAGGATTTGTATTTGCTTGATCAGCAGCATCGCCTTGGCCTTTTTGCATTTGTTGTTGCATTTGCTCCATTTGTTGGGCATCACCTTGTGATTTTTGTTCCCCCATCATTTTAGACATCATAGAATCTCTAAGTTCAGTATTATCTGAGCTATTTTCTATGTTGTAAACTATCAACATCGGCTTTGATAATATATCATTAAGATCTTCTAATCTATCTTTGTCCTTGGTGTTTAATACATATAAAGCCTCATCCTCTATAGCTGGATATTTTTCTTTATAGCTATTAAATTCATCAGTTGTTAAGTCATCTTTTTTGATTAATTTATAGCTGTCTAAAACTTTATCTTTATCGTTATCATCCATAAAAGTAGTCAATTTATCCATTTCACTTTTTCTGATAACATCTGCAACAGCATTTTCTATACCAGATTGTTGTATCCCTACATTTACGATGTTTGATGTATATGTAGGTAGTGCCAATTCTGTAGTAGCTTGCAACATAAGTAATATTAGAATTGTCACAATAGCTACCCATGATTTTTTTAAATACTTAAATAATTTTGTCATAACATATCCTTTCTTCCAAATAACTTTCAATAAATTTTATATTAATAATTTAGTATGTCGTATATATTAAATTTTTATCTTTGATGGTATTAATTATCTCTTCCCGCTTCAATTATATCGGATAATTTATTCAACAATCTTATAAGCTCCTCTACATCTTCTTTTCCCATCTTTTCTATTATTTGATTAGTACATTCTATCATTTGTTCATGGTGTTTTTCCAACAGGTCAACTCCTTTATCTGTTAAATCTACATAAGTAACCCTTCTGTCTCTTTTGTTTGAAAATCTATTTATATATCCTTTATCCTCTAAGATATTTAACATTTTTGATGTCGCTGGTTTTTTCATAAATAGACAATTTCCTATGTCAGAAGTTTTTACTCCTATAGAATCCTCATTTTCTAACGTTCTCAACCTATATATAGTCTTTAATGCTGCATACTCTCCCGTGTGCAATTCTCTTAACTCATCACTCTTCCTATGAGTTTCCTTTTTTAATCTAA
>NZ_JALEXO010000243.1 GCF_022780145.1 Intestinibacter sp. | reverse complement strand
ATTTAAAGAATACAAAGTCGGTATAATACCAACTGGAACAGAGCTAATAGACAGACATACAGCACCTAAAATAGGAGATATAATAGAATTTAACTCTAGATTATTTGAAGGATTAGTTTTACAATACGGAGCAAAACCAGTCAGATATCCAATTGTAGAAGATAATTACTATAAGATAAAAGGATGCATTCAAAAAGCATTAGAAGAATGTGATATGGTGCTTGTAAATGCAGGATCTTCACAAGGTAGAGAGGACTTTACATACGATATAGTAGAAGAATTAGGAGAAGTAGTTATACACGGATTAGCTGTTAAACCAGGTAAACCAGCTATACTTGGACAAGTTCAAAACAAACCAGTAATAGGTATTCCAGGATATCCAGTATCTGCTTGGGTTGTTATGGAAAAAATAGTAAAACCAGTTTTATATAAATTAAATTACAAGGTAGAAGATCAACCTGTAGTAGTAGATGCTGTTTTAAGCACAAGAGTTATGAGTAACTTAAAATACGAAGAATATGTAAGAGTAAAATTAGGATATATAGATGATAAATTTGTAGTTACTCCAATTAAACGTGGTGCCGGAACAATAACAAGCTTAGTTCATGCCGATGGTGTTTTAGTAATACCTCAAAATATAGAAGGCTACAATGAAGGTGAAGTTGTAAAGGTTGAATTATTAAAGCCTATGGATCAAATAAAAAATACTATAGTATCTATAGGAAGTCACGACTTAGTTATGGATGTTTTAAATGATGAGATAACTATGCATTCAAAAGGATCTGTTGGTCTTAGTTCAACTCATGTGGGAAGCTTCCAAGGTCTTTTAGCGATTAAAAAGGGTCAAGCTCATATAGCACCAATACATTTATTTGATGTAGATACTGCTACTTACAACGTTCCTTACATTAAAAAATATATAGAAGAAGATGTAGCTCTAATAAAATTAGTTAAGAGAACACAAGGATTTATAGTTAAAAAAGGAAATCCATTAAACATAAAATCTATCAAGGATTTACCAGGTATCAGATATATAAATAGACAAAAAGGAGCTGGAACTAGAATACTATTTGACTATTTATTAGATCAAAATGGAATTAAAAAATCTCAAATAAACGGATATGAAAGAGAAGAATCTACTCATATGTCTCTTGCAAAGGCTATACAAAATGACGATGCAGATTGCGGATTAGGTGTTTATTCAGCAGCTCATATATTAGATTTAGATTTTGTTCCTATATGCGATGAAGAGTACGATTTATTAGTAAAAGCAAGTTTATTAGAATCTGACTACATAAAAAATCTTTTAGAAACTATAGAAACTGATTCATTTAAGAAAAGAGTTATGGAATTAGGTGGATATGATATTTCTGATATGGGAAAAATTATAAATGTCAAATATGAAGGATAAATAAAAATATAATGTATACATTTTGTTATTTTATTACATATAAATAAAAAAATGATATAATTTTAGTATAGTATAAAACAAGTTAAATAAAAAAATGTAAAAATATATAAGGGTTGAGACTAGTTGTTATTATGATAAGGGCTAGTCTTTTTTTGTATGAAAATATAATCTATTAAAGTAAAGTGATATAATTAAGTATAAAATGTATTTAGGAGTGATAAATTTGGATATAGGAGCATTAATACTTATGGGCGGTAAAAATAGCCGCATGGGTGGAAATAATAAGGGTATGTTGAAATACAAAGAAAAGACTTTTTTAGATTGTATAATAGATATATTTGATGATTTTGACAATATATATATTTCTGTGAACAATAAAATATTTGATGAATATGTTGGAAAATATGAGTCTAAAAATATACATATTGTAAAGGATATTTATGAGGAAGTAGGACCTATGGGAGGTATACATTCTGTATTAAAATGTTGCAAAGAAAAATATTTATTTGTAATAGCATGTGATATGCCTTTGATGTCAAAAGAATTTGTAAAAGCTTTTTGTGATAAGTTTGAAAGGGATGCGGATTTATTTATGACTTGTAATGAAAGAGGTAAATTAATGCCTCTTGGAGCTATTTATTCTAAAGATTTATTATCAGATATGGAAATTTTAATAAAAAATAAAAAATATAAATTGATAGAACTGATTCCAAATAATAAATTTAAAAAAATAGATTTAAAAGAATTGGGATTTACAGATAGAGTATATCATAATATCAATACGCCAGAGGATTATAAAGAATTAATAAAAAGTAATATTTAGGGTTTTGTTTATGAAAAAAGGGGGAAAGTTTATGATTGAAAATATTGAGTTAGAATTAGCTATTGATAAAATCTGTACACCATTAAAGAGAATCGAAGAAACAGAAGAGGTTTTTGTTGAAGATTCTATAAATAGAATAATAGGAGAAGATATTTATGCTACAATAAATCAACCTCCATTTGATAGATCGCAATATGATGGTTATGCAGTTAGATCTATAGATACTAAAGGGGCTAATAAGAATAACGGTGTTAAATTAAATGTAGTCGGGGAGTCTTTTGCTGGAAATTTTACAGACAGAGAGGTAAAGGAAAAAGAAGCTATAAGAATAATGACTGGTTCTAAAATGCCTAAAGGTAGTGATTGTGTAATTAAACAAGAATTGACTGATTATGGAATGGATACTGTAGAAATTTATCAAGAGCTAAATAAATTTGAAAATTACTCTTTTGAAGGTGAAGAAATAAAAAAGGGAAGTAAACTGATTTCTAAAGGAGAAAAAATTACATATATACATATTGGTATAATAGCTTCTATGGGATATGAAAAGGTAAAGGTCATTAGAAAACCTAAAGTAGCAATAATATCTACAGGTGATGAAATAATACCTTTAGGAGAAGCACTTACAGAAGGTAAAATATACGACAGTAACAGAAGAATGATTCATAGTAAGCTTAAAGAATTCGGATGTGAAATAGTATATGTGACATCTATTGGAGATAATTCAAATGATGTTGCAAATGAAATTGACCGTATAGTAGATTCTGTTGATTTAGTTATTACAACAGGGGGAGTATCTGTTGGCAAAAAGGACATAATTCACGATGTAGTCAAAATTTTGAATGCTGAGAAGGTATTTTGGAAGATTCATTTAAAATCAGGGATACCTGTAGTATATTCTGTGTATAAAAATAAGCCGATATTGAGTTTATCAGGAAATCCATTTGCAGCTTTATCGATATTTGATTTATTATCAAAACCTATTTTATATAAGCTTACTAATGATCCAAGCTTAGAAACTATTACAACTTATGCTGTAATGGAAGATGATTTTTTAAAGATAAGCAAAAGAAGAAGAATGGAAAAGGCTATCTATAAAGATGGCAAGGTATACTTAGCAAATAAGGATCATCCAGCTGGAGCATTAGGAAGAATGATAGGATGTAATTGTCTAATAGATATAGAGGATAGAACTGAAAAAATAATTAAGGGAGATAAAGTAAAAGTAATTATATTGTAGGAGGAAATTATGGCAAAAGCAAAATTGATAAGCATAAGTGGTGTAAAAAATTCGGGTAAAACAACATTGATTGACAAATTATTACCAAAGTTAACTGAATTAGGATATAAAGTTGCAACTATAAAACACGACGGACATGGGTTTAATGCAGATGTGGAAGGTACAGATACTTATAAACATATGCAATCAGGAGCTTATGGTACAGTTGTATTTTCTAAAGAAAAATTTATGGTTGTAAAAAAACAAGAAAATATAAATGAAAAAGATTTGATAGAATTTTTCCCAGAAGCAGATATTATTATATTAGAAGGATTTAAAGGTTCTGATTATCCTAAAATTGAAATTGTAAGAAAGGGCAATTCTACAGAATCTGTATGCAAGGAAGAAACTTTAATCGCTATAGCAACTGATATAGAAGGTCTAGAAGGCAAAAACGTTGTAGATTTGAATGATATAGATTTAATTTTAAAGAATATATTAGATTATATCAATAATTGTGATGAATAATAAAAAATTTTACTTAAGGATTATTAAATTAGTATCGAAAAATAGATTTTGACCTATTTTTCGATACATATTAAATAGTATTGATGATGTTATTTTGATTTGAGTTTATAATTCTTCATTAACAATTATTCTTTCTGGATTAGCGTAAATTTTCATTCTTTTACCTCTTACAAAGCCTGTAAGAGTTATATTTAATTTCTTACAAAGTTCAATAGCTAAATTTGTAGGTGATGATTTAGCTATTATTATAGGTATTTGTGCCTTGGCGGCTTTTGATGCCATGTTAAAGGATATTCTTGAACTCATAAAAAGAATTTTATCATTTAATGAAATATCGTTTTTTATGCAGTAACCAATTGCTTTATCTAGTGCATTATGTCGGGCTACATCTTCACGAATTACTATAGATTTATTGTTTTTAACGTCGTATATAGCTGCACAATGTACCCCACCTGTTTCATGAAATAATTTAGATGAGTTTAGATGAACATTCATAAACTCGTACACTGTTTTTAAATCTATATTAATAGTATTATTTGTGATACTATTTGATGTAATGTAGCTTATGTCATTTATAAATATTTTTTCATCAGAAGAATCATTTTCATTAATGGTAGCTTTTACAATACGAGCATCTTCGTCAATGTCTAGCTTTAAAATATCGTCTTTATTTTTTATTTTTCCTTCATAAAATAGATTTCCGATAACTAGATCCTCTAAATTATATGGATGACAAAAGAATGTATTACAAACTTTGTCGTTTAATACTAAAGTCAATGGATATTCAGAAATAACAGTTTCTTCAACATCTGTTTTTTCAAAACCATCGTATTTTATTGCATGTAAATTAAAAGACTCTTTATATTCATAATTTACTAATTTGTTAATATTTGAATCGTTCTCAAGGTTTTTCATGAAAAAATTACCTCCTAAAAAATAATGCTTACTTAATCAGATTATATACTAAAATATGTAAAAAATAAATGAGTACAAATTTGAAATCGTTTTTATAGATTTGTTATAAAAATAACAAAAAAATACACTTTAATAAGATATAAAATATATATTAGTAAATTGGTATATAAAAATATATATATTAAAATAATATATTTATGGAAATTTAGGTCGAATTAATAAAATTAATGAATTTCGAAAAAAGGGGAAAATTTTTTCTATTTGTAATAAAGATAAATCATTAGAATTTCAAAGAAAATGATAAATTTATTATATGACAAATATACAGTTTTTAGGTTAAAAAAAACTATAACATGACAAAATATTAAAATATTAATATTTAAAAATAAAGTATATTATATATATAATTATACTTCAAAAATCTTTGTTAATAAATTATAAATATACTGTATACATTGGTAAATTTATGCCTTATATCAAACAAATAGTGCTATAATTATATGTATAGAAATCATAAATAAAAGGGGTGTATTTTTTATGGATAAGAAATTTTTAGCACCTAAAGAAATAGCCAATGCTATGGTAAATGTAGGTGTAGGTAAAGCTAATCTACCAGTACTTAATATGTTTTTACTAGGGATTTTAGCAGGTGCATTCATAGGATTTGGAGCACTTGGAAACACTATCGCAAGTCAAACGTTTGCAGGAATAGATCCAGGGGTTGCAAAACTTATCGGGGCAGCAGTATTCCCAGTTGGACTTATGTTAGTTGTTGTATGTGGTGCTGAACTATTTACAGGAAACAACTTAATGACATTAGCATTAATGAGCAACAAAATTACAACTTCACAATTACTTAAAAACTGGTGTGTTGTATGGCTTGGAAACTTAGTAGGTTCTCTTGCTTTAGCACTTATTGTACGTTATGGAGATATATGTGCAGGAGATGCAGCAGTGAAAGCTATAGGAATAGCTGAAGCTAAAGCTGGATTAAGCATAGGCGTTATGATATTTAGAGGTATCTTATGTAATATATTAGTTGTTTTAGCTGTATGGTTAGCAACAAGTGCACAAGATGTAATTTCTAAAATCTTTGCATGCTGGTTCCCAATTATGTTATTCGTATTATGCGGATTTGAACATAGCGTTGCAAATATGTACTTTATACCAGTAGGAATGTTATTAGGTGCAAAAGTAACAGTAGGTGCATGTGTAACTAACTTAATTTGTGTTACAATAGGTAACTTAATAGGTGGAGCACTAATAATACCAGTAATATACTACGTTGTATACTTAGCAGCAGATAAAAAAGCTTCTAATGTATAGAAATATGTAATTAAATAGATAATAATTTTATAAAAAATACTATCGATAAGTTATATTATCGATAGTATTTTTTTTGAAATTATTAAATCTTTAAATAATAAATACACAAATATAACTATTTATTAAATAAATTAAATTAGCCTTAAATAAATCTTCAATATATGATAAAATCATTTATATCTAGAATTATGTATTTTTTTAATTGATACTTTTTTATAGCTATAACATATATTAAATTATATAAAATGAAATAAATATATTTAAATAATAGGATAGATTTTGAAAAAAATAGATAAAAATTAAGTTAAATGTAATTATAGAAAGGAGTATGTCAAAATTTAAATATTATATGATTATTACAATATGTAGGTTTTGGCAATTGATATTAAAATATGAATAAAGAATTAGTTTATAACGATTTATTAAAAATAGTTGATAAAGACGATATAAAAATAGATGAACCAATGAAAAAACACATCTCATTTAGAGTAGGTGGTCCAGCAGATATTTTAGTTAGACCTAGAACAGAAGAACAATTAAGCGCTACATTAAAATATATAAGTGAAAATAATTTACCATATTTAATAATAGGAAATGGATCAAATTTATTGATAAAAGATGGTGGAATAAGAGGTATAGTAATAGAATTTGGAGATAATTTCAATAAATTCGAAATAGAAGGCACTACTATAAAAGCACAAGCTGGTGCTTTATTAGCTGCAATAGGAAAGGCTGCTCTTAGAGAGAGCTTAACTGGTTTTGAATGTATATCAGGTATACCAGGCTCACTAGGTGGTGCATTAGCTATGAATGCTGGTGCTTATGGAGGAGAAATAAAATCAGTCGTAAAATCAGTAAGAGCTATGAACCCTAAAGGAGAAATATTTGAATTTACAAATGAACAAATGAAATTTGAATACAGAAGAAGTATGCTTACTGATTCTGATTATATAGTTTTATCAGCACAGCTTGAGCTTAAAAAAGGAAATTACGACGAAATAAAAGAATTTATGGCTGATTTAACTAATAGAAGAGTTAGCAAACAGCCATTAAATTTACCAAGTGCAGGAAGTACATTTAAAAGACCAGAAGGTCATTTTGCAGGTAAATTAATAGATGACTGTGGATTGAGAGGATTGACTTTAAGAGGAGCACAGGTTTCTGAAAAGCATTGTGGATTTGTTGTTAATATAGGTGATGCAACAGCTAAGGACATATTGGACTTAATTTATGTCGTAAAAAGCACAGTTTTAAATAAATTTGGCATAATGCTAGAAGAAGAAGTTAAGATACTTGGAGAGGATTAATATATGAAGATATTAGCAGATTACCACACCCATACTGTATATAGTCATGGGAAGGGAACTATAGAAGAAAACGTAAAGGTTGCGATATCTAAAGGGATAAAGACTCTAGGCATATCAGATCATGGGTATAAGAATGTCGCTTATGGAGTAAAAATTGACGATTTTAAACGAATGAGAGAAGAAATTGATATGTTAAATGAAAAATACAACGATCAAATTAAAATTCTCTTAGGTGTTGAATGTAATATATTAGATAATAATGGAAACATAGATTTAAATGATAAATTCGATAAATATCTAGATTATGTGATGGCAGGATACCATTTTGGATCAATACCGACATCTCTAAAGGGTATGGTCAACATTTGTCAAAATTATTTTTTTAAAAGTGAAAAAGCCAAAGAATACAATACTGAGGCGATTATAAATACTATGAAAAACAACGATATATTTGTCATAACCCATCCAGGCGATAAGGGAGATATTTATATAGAAGAAGTAGCTAAAGTTGCAGAGGATACTGATACTAGATTAGAGATAAATAGTAGCCATAGTTTTTTAAATGCAGAACAATTAAAAAAAATAAAAGACTACAATCTTAAATTTATTATAGGTTCAGATGCACATATACCACAAAATGTTGGTAATTTTGAACTGGCATTAGATGCAGTAAATAAATCAGGATTAAATAAATCATTAATAGAGAATATTTTAATTTAGGGAGGTGTCTTTAATGAAGTTTGTAATAGTAACTGGTTTATCTGGTTCAGGTAAAAGTGAAGTAATGAAATCTTTAGAGGATATGGATTTTTATTGTGTAGACAATTTACCTCCTACATTAATAGTTAATTTTGCTGAAATATGCTATCAAGCAGGTTCTATGGTGGATAAGGTAGCACTTGGTATTGATATAAGAGGGATAAAATTTTTCGAAGATTTACATGATAGTATAAGAAAGTTAAAAAAGGAAAATTATCCTTTTGAAGTACTGTTTTTAGATTGTGATGATGATACTCTTTTAAAAAGATATAAAATGACTAGAAGAAATCATCCTTTAGCTTTGAACAGACAAATACCAGAGGGTATAAAATTAGAAAGAAAAATATTAAAGCCATTAAAGGAGATTGCAGATTGTATAATTGATACTACTAATATGAAGCCTAAGGATTTAAAGGAGGAAATACGTAAGATATATTCAACAGGAGAAGATCAAAAAAATCTTACAATTTCTGTACTTTCATTTGGATTTAAGCATGGAATTCCGATGGATTCAGATTTAGTATTTGATGTTAGATTTTTACCGAATCCATATTATATAGAAAATCTTAGAGAAAAAACAGGTGAAGATCAAGAAGTAAGAGATTATGTAATGAATTCTGATATTAGTAAGGAATTTTATGCAAAGCTTACAGATATGATTGATTTTCTAATACCTCAATATATAGAAGAAGGAAAGCATCATTTAGTTATTAGTATTGGCTGCACTGGAGGTAGACATAGATCTGTAACTATAGCAAATCTTATTAGTGATGAAATCCAAAGTAAAGGCTATAGAGTTGTTAAGAAGCATAGAGATTTTATGTTAAAATAGTGCGGAGGTAATTATGGATATAGTTGCGATGGTTTTGGGAATAATAGGTATACTATGTTTTGGTATATCTATATGGTTATTTGTAAAAATGAAAAATGAGAGGATTAAATATCTCGAATTGCAAAATCAAGAGGGAAAAGGACCTAATGTAGTAGTCATCGGCGGTGGAACAGGACAATCAATTTTTTTAAGAGGTTTAAAACACCATACACAAAATATAACAGCTGTAGTTACAGTTGCAGATGATGGTGGTGGTTCAGGCGTGCTTAGAGCTGATTTAGGAATGTTGCCGCCTGGAGATATAAGAAACTGTATCATGGCACTTGCCAATATAGAGCCTACTATGAATGAGGTTATGCAATATAGATTTGAAGAAGGGGTATTAAAAGGCCAAAGCTTTGGAAACTTATTTTTAGCTGCTATGAATGGACTATATGGAAATTTTGAGACAGCAGTATATAAAATAGGCCAAGTATTTGCGATAACAGGTAGAGTGCTACCAGTTACACTTCAAAATGTAGATTTAATTGCGACTTTAGACAATGGTCAAGTTATAAGAGGAGAATCAGCAATACCCAAAATAGTTAAAAAGCAAAAATGTAAAATAGACAAAATTACTTTAACACCTGAAGATTGCAGACCTTTAGATGAAGTTATAAGCTCTATACATGGAGCTGATATTATAGTTATGGGACCAGGAAGTTTATACACTAGTGTAATACCTAATTTATTAGTTCCAGGTGTTATTGATGCTATAAAAAAATCAAATGCTAAAAAAGTATATATACCGAATGTTATGACTCAGCCAGGCGAGACAGATGGATACAATGTATTAGATCATGTTGAAGCATTGATAAAACATACAGGATATGGATTAATTGATTATATCGTAGTTAATAATGAGCAAATACCAGAATCTGTATCAAAAAGATATAAAGATGATGGATCTACACAAGTTTTATTAAATAATGAACAAAAGTTAAAATTAAAGTGTATGGGTATTAAAACTATTGAAGATAATTTAATCGAAATAAAAAATTCCTATATTAGACATAATGCTGATAAAATTTCTGATATAATTGTTAACTTGGCTAAAAATCATTAATATGAAACATATAATTTACTATGTATTATAAAAAGGATTTTTAAATCTTTATGAAGAAATTCTTATTATTATGTTGAATTAAGGAGTGAACGTCTATGAGAGAAGAGATTAGTGCTGGTGGTGTAGTCTTATTTGGTAATGCAATTCTTCTACTTAGAAAGTTTAACGGCGATTGGGTGTTACCCAAGGGAAGAGTAGAAGAGGGTGAGCAAAAAAAAGAAGCCGCTCTTAGAGAAGTTATGGAAGAAACTGGGGTTAAGGCTGAAATACTAAAATATTTAGGCGAAATTCATTACACTTATAAAGAAAATTGGGATGAAAATAGAGCTGTTCATAAGACAGTTTTTTGGTATTTAATGAAGTCTAAGAATATGGATACAATTCCTCTTAAGGAAGAGGGGTTTGTAGATGCTAAGTTTATACATGTAGATAGAGTAGTTGATTTGGCGAGATACAATGATGAAAGAGAAATTATTAAGGTTGCATTAGAAGAAATAAAAAAGAGAAGCAAAAAAAGCTAGAATTAGGTGATAAGAATGTCTTTTTCGAGTGAGACAAAAAACGAATTGGCTAGAGTCAAGGAAGTTGATAAGAAAAATAAACAAGCAGAATTGTCAGCTATAGTTAGGATGGCTGGGAGTATACAAATTGCAGGACTTAGAAAAATTAATATAAAGATAACTACTGAATTAAATTCTGTAGCAAGAAGGATTTTCAAATTATTAAAAAAGGAATTTGGCATAAATACTACAATTTCTGTAAATAAAAATCAAATGCTGAAGAGAAATAATAGCTATGTTTTGACTGTAAAAAGTGAAAGTGGAGCAGAAATACTTCTTAAAAAATTGGGGATATTAGAGGATAGAGATGGATTTTTCCCAACTAACTGTGTACCAAAATCAGTATTTGACGATGATAGCCTAAAAAAATCATATATAAGAGGGGCTTTTTTAGGTGGAGGATCAATTAGCGATCCAGAAAAAAATTATCATATGGAATTTGTAGCTAACCATGAGGATTATGCAAATTCACTTAAGGATTTAATAAATTCTTTGGGATTTAATTCAAAAATAGTTGCTAGAAAAAATAGTTTTGTAGTTTATTTGAAGGAAAGTGAACAAATTTCTGATTTATTGAGTATGATAGGTGCATATCAAGCTCTACTTAGCTTACAAAATACAAAAGTAGTAAAAGAAATGAGAAATAATGTAAATCGTATTGTAAATTGTGAAACTGCAAATCTATCTAAAACTGTAAATGCAGCAGTTAGACAAGTCGAAAATATAAAATTGATTCAAAATAAGATAGGAATTAGCAGTTTACCTGAGAATTTACAAGAAATCGCTTTACTTAGGGTAGAACATGAAGAAATGTCATTAAAGGAATTAGGTGAGATGTTAAATCCGCCGATAAGTAAATCAGGGGTTAATCATAGACTTAAAAAAATAGAACAGATTGCTAATGATTTAAAATAAAATACAAGAAAATAATTAGGGGGATTTGGTATAAATTCCCCTTGTTTAATTTGAGAATATGTATTAATTTATGTTTATTAGTTAGATTGAAATTATAATAATATATATAAATTGGTTTTGAATTGGGAGGTGAAAATATGAGTTCAGATTTTGCACATTTACATGTGCATACAGAGTATAGTTTGCTAGATGGATTTTCTAGAGTTAAGAAACTAATCAAAAGGACTAAGGATTTAGGTATGAGTTCAGTTGCCATAACTGACCATGGGTGTATGTTTGGCGTAATTGACTTTTATAAAGAAGCTAAAAAAGCAGGAATAAAACCTATTATAGGGTGTGAATTATATACAGCACCTCGAAGCTTGACAGATAAAGATCCAAATTTCGATAAAAGATACGGTCATCTAGTTTTGCTTGCAGAAAACATGACAGGGTATAAGAATTTAATAAAATTAGTTTCAATATCGTATGTAGACGGATTTTATTATAAGCCTAGAGTCGATATAGATGCTCTAAAACAGCATAGTGAAGGTATTATATGTCTATCTGCTTGTTTAGCTGGAGACGTTTCAAATGCGTTATTAAACAGAAACTATAAAAAGGCGAAGGAAATTGCTATAACATATAATGAAATATTTGGACAAGGAAATTTCTTTTTAGAATTACAGGATCACAATTTACCAGAACAAAAAGAGGTTAATGCATCATTAGTAAAACTATCTAAGGAATTAAATATACCTCTAGTAGCTACAAATGATATACACTATGTAGATAAAAAAGACGCTAAAGCACATGATGTTTTATTATGTATTCAAATGGGCAAAACTTTAAATGACCCAAGCAGAATGAGATTTGGCTCAGAGGAGTTTTATCTAAAATCTAGGGAAGAAATGGAGGAGTTATTCCCATATGCTATAGAAGCCCTAGATAATACTGTCAAAATTGCAGAGAGATGTAATGTAGAATTTGATTTTAACACGATACATTTACCTAATTATGAAGTGCCAGAGGGTTATACTACATCGAAGTATTTAGAGGAATTATGTTACAAGGGATTATACGAAAGATACGAAAATCCAAGTGAAGAAATTCTCGAAAGACTGAAATACGAATTAGGTGTTATCAACAAAATGGGATATGTTGAGTACTTCTTGATAACATGGGACTTTATAAATTTTGCGAAGGAAAACAACATAATGGTTGGACCAGGACGTGGTAGTGCGGCAGGTTCAATTGTTGCGTATACGCTTAGGATAACAGATATAGACCCTATAAAATATAATCTATTATTTGAAAGATTTCTAAATCCAGAGCGTGTATCCATGCCGGACATAGATGTCGGTGCGACACGTTGCTATGTGAAAAGCATAGCCTAGTTTAATCACCTTAAACTAAGAACTAATACTCTGAGCAGTTAAATGAGGAAGTAACGCTCCAAAGGACTGCCATTAAAGCTACGACATGCGATTGATTAGGTTATTATGATATCGTATGAAGCTCGTTAAAGTCGGCAGAAGCGACCTAAGTTAATAAAATATATAAGTAGAAATTGGTTCAAAAGTACTAGAGTACACCTGTTTCAAAAGTATAAAGTAATTAATATGGTTTGTGATATGTCGGATGCCTATGAAGTATGACTATGGTGAGAATCCAAAATGTGTAATGGGGACGAACCATCGACTGACTTATCGTGAATGTCGCTTAGTAGAAATATTAAGAGAACCATATTTGGTTTATCATCAGAAGGATGAGTAAGGGCTTTGTTGAGAAAATCCTACAGTTTTTATAGGAAGCTGGGTTGATGACGGTATTTAGGTGGCACCTAAGGTTATATGGTAAAGGTAGGAGTATTGGAACGTGGAAAGCTTTGAACATGGAGGGATAACCACCAAAGAAATGTTTTAAGGGAAATTTGCAAGAATGCAATATAACCTTAATTTATCAAAGTGAGAGTAGAGGCACAGTACCTATGAAACCATGATAATAAGTGGTGGAGGGATAGCCTCAAGTCATTCGTTATGAAAAATAAATTTGCTATAGTTCAGGTTCTTGTAAGACTAAAAGAAACGAAAATCTCTAAAGAAAGGGGATAATTAGTTGACTGAACTAAATGATGTAAAAAGAAAAGTTCTAAAATATGACGAATACTGTGGAACAATAGAAATATTAGATGATTTGTATAAAAAATCACGAAAAGGTATGACTTTTAATAAACTATATGAACTAATTATAGATGAAAATAATATCATGAGAGCATATAGAACTATTAAGAGAAATACAGGTAGTAAGACAAAAGGAGTCAATGGACATACTATAAAATATTTAGAAAATCTTACAAAAGCACAATTAATTAATTTGGTGAGATGCAGATTGTCCAACTACAAACCAAATGCAGTTAGAAGAGTATTTATACCAAAACCTAATGGAAAACAAAGACCATTAGGAATACCTACAATAGAAGATAGATTAATACAGCAATGTATTTTACAAATACTACAACCGATTTGTGAAGCAAAGTTTTATAAATCTAGTTTTGGATTTAGACCAAATAGGAGTACACATCATGCAATTGCAAGATGTAACCATTTAATAAATCACAGCAAAAATCATTTTGTAGTGGATTTAAATATAAAAGGATTTTTTGATAATGTTTGTCATGGTAAATTAATGAAACAAATATGGTCAATTGGAATTCAAGATAAAAGGGTTCTCTGTATAATAAGTAAGATGTTGAAATCAGAAATTGTTGGAGAAGGTGTTTCTACAAAAGGATTACTACAAGGTGGAATATTATCGCCATTATTAGCAAACATAGTTTTAAATGAATTAGACTGGTGGATATCTGATCAATGGGAAACTTTTAAAACAAAAAGGTCATACAATCACCCATCATCAAAAATAGTTGCTTTAAAATCTACGAAATTAAAACCTTGTTACATTGTTAGATACGCTGACGATTTTAAAATTTTTACTGATAGCCGAACAAATGCCAAAAAATTATTTGTTGCAACAAAACAATGGCTAAATGACAGATTGAAACTAGAAGTTAGTGAAGAAAAGAGTAAAATAACTAATTTAAGGAAAAATAGCTCAGAATTCTTAGGAATAAGAATGAGAGCTGTTTCAAAAGGAACTTCACAATTAGGATATGTCTGTCAAAGTAAAATAGAACCTAAAAGAAAGAGTAAAATAAAAGAGGTCTATAAATCAAAATTAAAAAAATTAAGGAAGAGTCCATGTCCTAAAAATGCAAATGCATTAAATGGATTTACCTTAGGCATTCATAATTATTATAAAGTTGCTACAGATGTAGCCACAGATTTTCGAGATATAATGCACTGGATATATCCCAAATATAAAAATCTTAAAAGGCGAGGGATAATAACAGAAAATGGTGTTCCAAATAAAGTACATGAAACATTTTATAGTGGATACAATCACAACTTACCTAAATGTTGTGGAATAACTCTTTATCCAATAGAATATGTACATTTTAAGAAACCTGTTCAAATTCATCCTGAGCTTACTCCTTACACAAAGTTAGGAAGAGAAAGGATTCATAATAAATTAACAAATGTATCACCAAGGGAACTAGAAGCATTAAGAACAGGAAATTTTGGAAATAGAAGTATAGAATATATAGAAAATAGGATATCGAAATTTGTAGGTCAAAATGGAAAATGCTATATAACAGGTATACGATTAAATGTTAAAGATGTGCATTGCCATCATATAAAACCATTAAAATATGGAGGTAATGATAGATATGAAAATCTAATTATAGTGCACAAAGAAATACACAAATTAATACATTCAACTAATATTAATAATATTATAGAACAATCATTAGATTGGACTACGAAATCAAAAAGCAAATTTAATAAACTTAGACAAGAAGCAAATTTAGAAAAAATTAACTTTAATATAAGTTAATTATAATCGTAAATACGAATGATGGAACGCCGTATGAGATGAAAGTCTCACGTACGGTGTGAAGTGGGGGAAAAGATGGAGATAATATCAAAGTCTTACCTATCACTATATTTTTGTTATGAAAGAAGAGAAGAAGTTATAGATTACGTTAAGCGAAAATATGGAGAAGATCATGTTGCGCAGATAATTACATTCGGTACTATGGGAGCGAAATTAGCTATTAGAGATGTAGGTAGAGTTTTAGATATCTCGTACAACAAAGTAGATAAGATAGCTAAAGAAATACCTAACTCACTAGGAATGACTATCGATAAGGCTTTAGAAACAAACCCCAATTTAAAAGAGATGTACGAGCAAGATCAAGAGACAAAAACTATAATAAATATATCAAAACAATTAGAGGGAATGCTAAGACATGCATCTACTCATGCAGCAGGTGTAGTTATATCTAAAAATCCTATTGATGAATATGTGCCACTATACAAACATCAAGATGCAATAAGTACACAGTTTACAATGACTACTCTAGAAGAGTTGGGACTTTTAAAAATGGATTTTTTAGGACTTAGAACATTGACAGTTATAAGAGATGCACTTGATTTAATTGAAAAAAATCATAATGTTAAAATAGATTTTTCAAAAATGGATTACGATGATCCAAAGGTTTATGAACTCCTTTCTTCAGGAAATACCTTGGGGGTATTCCAGTTGGAAAGTGCAGGTATGAGATCGTTTATGAAACAACTGAAACCTAGTAACTTCGAAGATATAGTAGCCGGAATATCACTATACAGACCAGGACCTATGGATTCTATACCGACATATATAGAAAATAAGCATAATCCAGATAAAATAACATATATTCACGAGAAGTTAAAGCCTATAATGGAGGTAACATACGGCTGTCTAATATACCAAGAGCAAGTCATGGAGGTAGTTAGAGAGCTAGGTGGATATAGCTATGGACGAAGCGATTTAGTTAGAAGAGCCATGGGTAAAAAGAAAATGGACGTAATGGAGGAAGAAAGACAGTACTTTATACATGGTAAGACAGATAAAGATGGAAATATAGAAATAGCGGGCTGTGTGAGAAATGGTGTCGATGAAAATATAGCAAATCAAATATTTGATGATATGATCGACTTTGCTAAGTACGCATTCAATAAATCCCATGCCGCTGCGTACGGTGTTGTATCTTATGAAACAGCTTATTTAAAGACTTATTATCCAGTTGAATTTATGGCAGCGCTAATTACAAGTGTAATGGGAAATACAGACAAGGTAGTTGAGTACATTAGAGAATGTAATGCTTTAAATATAAAAGTATTAAAGCCAGATATCAATAAGAGTTTTGCAAAATTCTCTGTTGAAGAGGGTAATATAAGATTTGGACTTGCAGCTGTAAAAAATGTAGGCGTAAATGTAATTAATAATATAGTTACAGAGAGAGAAGAAAACGGCGAATTCACAGATTTTGTCAATTTGATAAAAAGACTAGATACTAAAGATATAAATAAAAGAGTAATCGAAAGTTTGATTAAATGTGGTGGATTTGATGAAATGGGTTATACTAGAGCTAGCTTGCTTATGGGGTATGAAAAAGTATTAGAAAGTGTATCTCTAGAAAGAAAGAAAAATGTCCGCGGGCAAATTTCATTGTTTGATGGTTTTGGAGAAAGCGAAGAATTAAATAAATTTGAAAATGAAATAAATTCTATTCCAAATGTGGAAGAATATGAAGAAAGAGAAAAATTAGCTTTAGAAAAAGAAGTTCTAGGAATGTATGTTACGGGACATCCTCTTTCTGAATACGAAGAAGAATTAAACAAAAAAACATCTATAAACACAAGAAAATTAAAAGAGTTAAAAGAAGATATGGATAAATTTTTAGCTATGGATCAGCAAAATGTAATAATTGGTGGTATGATTTCTCAAAAAAGAATACAAACTACTAAGAGAAATGAAATAATGGCCTTCTTAGAAGTTGAAGATTTATATGGTTCTATAGAGATAATTGTATTTCCAAAGGTATTAAAACAATATAATACTATTGTAAATGAAGAGAATATAGTTTATATTAAAGGTAGATTGAGTATACAAGAAGATAATGCTAAAATAATTGCTGAACAAATAAAAGATATAAATGATAAAACTTCTTTTACAAAAACTGCAAAAAAAGTGTATAATATACAAGAAGATAAACAAGGGGAAAAATTATTTATAAAAATAGATGATATAAATGATAAAGAAAAACTTGAAAAAATAGAAAAAATTTTAAAATTTTACCCAGGAAAAGAACCAGTATTTTTATGTACAACTGTTCCGAAAAAAAAGTATAAATGGAATAGTACTGTAACAATTTCTGAAAATTTAATTGACAATCTAAAGCAAATACTAGATGAATCTTACATTAAGATTGTCAAATAAAAAATGTTAATATAAAATACAGAAAAATATAACATATATAGTGACAAAAATTTTATAAAAATATGGTATAATATCGTAGTATATAAATGGGTAAGTTTTTTTTAATTAATATGGGATAAAAAATAAATATAGGGACAAAAAACGTCCAATGTCAAAATATTTAGGAGGTATGTGATGAAAACTATAGGAATATTAACAAGTGGTGGAGATGCTCCAGGAATGAATGCTGCAATCAGAGCTGTTGTAAGATCTGCAATATACTATGGTTGTAAGGTATATGGTATTAACAGAGGATATAAAGGTTTAATAGAAGATGATGTACAAGAAATGAATTTATCATCTGTAGGTGACATCATCCATAGAGGTGGAACAATATTAAAATCTTCAAGATGTGAAGAATTTAAAACAGAAGAAGGAAGAAAAATAGCAGTTAAAGTTCTTAAAAAATACGGAATAGAATGTTTAGTTGTAATAGGTGGAGATGGTTCATTTAACGGTGCACTTAAATTAAGTGAATTAGGATTCCCTGCAATAGGAATACCAGGAACAATAGATAACGACTTAGCATATACAGATTATACAATAGGATATTTCACAGCTATAGAAACTGTAATTGATGCTATAGGTAAAATAAGAGATACTTCTTCTTCTCATGAAAGAGTAAATATAGTTGAAGTTATGGGAAGACATTGTGGAGACTTAGCTTTATTCTCTGGTCTTGCTGGTGGAGCTGAATCAATAATTTTACCAGAACACCCAGAAAGCATAGATGCAATATGTGACAGACTAGAAACAACTAAAAAGAGAGGTAAAAAACACAGCATAATCGTTTTAGCAGAAGGTGTTGGAAATGCTCATGAAATAGGTAAACAAATAGCAGAAAAAACAGGTGCTGATTTAAGAGTAACAGTACTTGGACATGTCCAAAGAGGTGGAAGCCCAACTGCATTTGACCGTATATTAGCAAGTAAATTAGGTGTAAGAGCAGTAGAATTATTATTAGATGGAAAATCTGCTAGAGTAGTTGGAGTAAAAGACGACAAAGTTATAGATATGGACATACATGAAGCTTTAGCTATGAAAAAAGATTTTGACAAATATATTTATAAAATGACACAAATACTATCTATATAGTTTTAATTTATATAATAATTTATGTAATACAATTTAGGAGGACAATATGTTAAAAAATGCAAAAAAAACTAAAATAGTATGTACATTAGGACCTGCTTCTGATAGTGAAGAGGTATTAACACAATTAGTGGAAAATGGTCTTAATGTATGTAGATTTAACTTTTCTCATGGTAGCCATGAAGAACAAAAAGCTAGAATGGATACTGCGAAAAAAGTAAGAGAAAAATTAAATCTGCCAATAGCACTATTATTAGATACTAAAGGACCTGAAATTAGAACAGGAAATTTTGCAGATCCAGAAGTTCTTTTAGAACAAGGAGACCAATTTATAATAACAATGGATGAAGTATTAGGTACAAAAGAAAAATGTACTGTAAGCTACAAAGGATTAGTTGGCGATGTAAAGGTAGGAGATACTATACTTATAGATGATGGTCTTGTTGGATTAAGAGTAACTGAAATAAAAGACCAAGATATAATATGTGTAGTTGAAAACTCAGGTATAGTTAAAAATCACAAAGGTGTAAACTTACCAGGAGTAAAAATAAACTTACCAGCTTTAACAGAAAAAGACATAAGCGATATAGAATTTGGTATAGAACAAGGAATAGATTTTATAGCTGCATCTTTTGTTAGAAAAGCATCTGACGTATTAGCTATAAGAGAAATCTTAGAAAATAACAATGCTACACATATACAAATAATATCTAAAATAGAAAACCAAGAAGGTGTAGAAAACTTAGATGAAATACTACAAGTTTCTGACGGTTTAATGGTAGCAAGAGGGGACTTAGGTGTTGAAGTTCCAACAGAAGAAATACCAATAATACAAAAGAATATGATCAAAAAATGTAACGAATTAGGAAAACCAGTTATAACTGCTACACAAATGCTAGATTCTATGATAAGAAATCCTAGACCAACAAGAGCAGAAGTAACAGACGTTGCAAATGCTATATACGATGGAACTGATGCAATAATGCTATCAGGAGAAACTGCGGCTGGTAAATATCCAGTTGAAGCTGTTAAGGTTATGGCATCAATAGCTAAAAGAATAGAAGAAACTTTAGATTATGAAGAATTATTAAAAGCTAGTAACTTAAAAGGATCTACAGTAACAGATGCTATAAGTTATGCTACTTGTACAACAGCAGTAGAATTAAATGCATCAGCAATAGTAACATCTACTTCTTCAGGACATACAGCTAGAATGGTATCTAAATTTAGACCTAAAACTCCTATAGTGGCTGCTACAGATAGTGAAGTAACTAAGAGACAATTATCACTAAGCTGGGGTGTTTATACTGCTAAGGCTCCTAAAGCAAGCAATACCGATGAAGTTGTAGAATATTCTATAGATGTAGCTAAAGAAGCTGGTTACGTAAATGAAGGTGAATTAGTTGTAATAACAGCTGGTGTACCAGTTGGAGAAAGTGGAACAACTAACCTAATAAAGGTTCATGTAATAAGTGAAGAAATAGCAAATGGTATGGGTGTAGGTAGAACTAGTGTAGAAGGAAAAGTTAGAATCGTGAAAAATGGCGAAAAATGTGATAATTTTAATGAAGGTGATATATTAGTAACATCTATGACTGATTCAGACATGAACCAATATATTGAAAAAGCAGCTGCTATAATAACTGAAGAAGGCGGAATGACTTCACATGCTGCTATAGTAGGTATAAACTTAGGTAAACCAGTAGTAATGTCAGCGGTTGATATAATGAATAAAGTTACAGATGGAGAAATTGTAACAGTAGATGCTCTAAGTGGAGTAGTTTACAGAGGTTCAAGTAGAGTTTTATAAAATTATTTTATCTAATTTAATTAAATATTAATAAAATTTTGAAATATTTATTGAAATTTCATAAAAATGATGATACTATAATTCTATAAGGAGGGCCACTAAATTAGCAGATGCTTTATGTTTTAGTGGCCTTTTTTACAAAATTAATAGTCAGAAAATTTAATAAAATATTAAGATTTATAATCTTATAAAAAAGTATAATTTATATATAGATATTTTATAAATACTTTATTAAATTATCATTATATTTTCTGATTTATTTTAGTTATATTTGTTTTGTTTAGGTCATAATATTAAGTAAAAAGGAGGGGTAAAGATGGCAGATAATCAAAACAGAGATCAATGGGGTTCGAAGATAGGTCTTATTCTTGCGATGGCAGGGAATGCAGTTGGGCTTGGTAACTTCTGGAGATTCCCGTATATAGCAGCCACTAATGGTGGTGGAGCATTCATGATTCCTTATTTCTTTGCACTAATAGTTATAGGTTTACCTACAATGTTGATTGAATGGAGTATAGGACGTTATGGTGGTGCCCATGGACATGGTACAGTTGGTCCAATGGTATATATACAAGCTAAAAAAGCAATATCTCCTAAAAAAGCAATCATACTTGGTTCTGCATGTGGAGCTATAGGATTTGGGGTAACTATATTAGTTAACTCATACTATACTCATATCATAGGATGGTCATTAGGATATGCAGTACATTCATTATTAGGAAGTTATGTAGGTGTTGATTCAGGTGCATTCTTCGTAAGTTATGTAACTGATCCAAAGATGTTAGTATTCTGGGTTATATCATTAGCATTCTTAGGATGGGCAGTTATGAAAGGTGTATCTGAAGGTATAGAAGCTTGGGCTAAAGTAATGATGCCAACTATATATGTATTTGGTATTATATTAGCAATAAGAGCCGTAACATTAGGCGCTCCAGTAAATCCTGATTGGAGTTCTTTAAGTGGTTTAAATTTCGTTTGGAATCCAGATTTGAGTAAGTTAACTTCAGCATCTGTTGTTACTGCTACAGGTCAAATATTCTTTACGTTATCATTAGGTATGGGGATTATCTGTAACTATGCTTCATACTTACAACCAGATGAAGATATAGTAACAGCTTCTGTAGCAACTGTAGCATTAAACGAATTTGCAGAAGTTATATTAGCTGGTACATCTGTTATACCTATATCTTATGCATTCCTTGGACCAGAAGGTATCAAAGGTAGTATAGGATTAGCATTTATGGCATTACCAAATGTATTCACTACAATGGCTGGTGGTAGAATATTCGGTGCTGTATGGTTCTTCTTATTATTCTTCGCAGGATTCACATCTGCAATAGCAATGTACAACTACTTAGTTGCATTACTAGAAGAAGAAATGGGCATAGACAGAAAGAAAGGTGCCGTAATGATATTCATATTATACTTAATAGTTGGTGCTCCAATAGCAGCAGAAGGTGTTGTAACTGGTGAAGCTAACTTAATTTACTTCACAGAAGTAGATAACTGGATAGGTAACTACTTATTAATAGTTCTTGGATTATTAGAAGTTATAACAGTTGCATGGTTAGTTAAGGATGAAGGTCTAGAAGAAATGAATAAAGGTGGATTATGGAAGGTTCCTAAATGGTTCTACAGAGTATTCCCTCAATTCTTAACTCCAGTATGTATAATAGTATTCTTAGCTATATTTACTAGAGATTATTGGGTAGCTGGTAACTTCAAGTTAGTGCCATCTTATCTAGCAGGTATAGAATATATGGCTCCTTGGGCTATAGCAGGTAGATGTGTAGTTATAGCCGTATTAGTTATAGGATTCGTACAAACATACAAAGCTATTAAACGTAAATATAAAGATGAAATAGATTCTAATCAAGCTAAAGCTTAAGTCATGTTTTAAAATTAAAGGATGGTGAATAGTCATGACAGGTGTAGCATGTACATTTATGGGTATTGTTTGGGTTGCTATATTAGGAACAGCAGCAATAGCTTTAAAGAAAATAGTTAGTAATCAAGGATAATATAAATTTAAAGCTGATGATATTATAGCTAAATGTTGAAAAAAGAAAACCCTACAAATTTTTGTAGGGTTTTTTAATAAAATGTAGAAATTATAATTATAATAGACAATGTTTTTTACATATTATATATTTCGTAGGAGGAGGTGTATTAATTGAGTTCAAACGCAGTAGTGATAACAATTAATAATTTAAGTAAAGAGATCAAAAAAATAAAAGGCATTAAAGACAACAAAAAAAATAAATATTTATCTGATTTAGATAAATTAAGCAATCAATACAAGGATTTAGAATTACCAGAGTATTTTAGAACTCAATATAATCAACTAAATTCGAAGGGGACTGAGCTTCTTAAAGATATAAGAGGTGGAAAAAGTGTAGATAATGTAGCAAATGATATACCTATTTACATAAGATATTTAAAAGCCTCATTAATGGACTTTGAAGGTAAAACAAATAATTTAAAATGGTATCTTTTTAGTTTTTATATAACAGGAGCATTATTCTTTGCACTAACTCCTCAATTTTATGGATATATTTTACCTTTGATATTTATAGTACCTATATTTTTAGGGGTTAGAGGATGTAAAAAAAGATCTATGAATGGATTTTTAATGAGTATGAGTATAGTTCCAGTAGCAATTATGACTGCTGCTACATGGATAAGATATGGAATACAAGCTATGGGTGATTTCCAAAGATATGTACAAGCTATAGTAGATTCAGGGATAGCTCAAGGTTTAGCTGAAAAATTAGTTTATGTCGGCTTTGTAGGTGGAATAATATTACTTATAGTAGCTTGTTGTCAATTATATTTCGGATTTAAAAATAAAGATTTATTCATTTAAGGACTTTATAAGTCCTTATTTTTTTGGTAAAATAAATTTTTGAAGTCTAAAAAAATTGTTCGGAGGATAGAGCCTATGTTATCAAAAAATAAAGAGTATATAGTAGATATAGTGGATATAGGTCAAGGTGGCGTAGGAATTGGAAAATACGATGGTTTTACTGTATTTGTTGATGGCGGACTTATAGAAGATAAGATAAAGGTCAAAATTACAAAATCTAAAAAGAACTATGCAGTTGGAGATATAGTAGAAATACTTGAAAAATCACCATTTAGAGTATCTAGAAGATGTAGTGAAGGTCTTAGACAATGTGGAGGATGCCAAATTCAAGAATTAGATTACCAAAAACAGCTTGATATAAAGACAAACGAAGTAAAGCAGGTTATATCTAGGATTGGAAAGCTAGATGATGTGGTAATTCACGATACTTTAGGAATGGAAAATCCTTTTAGATATAGAAATAAAGCACAATTTCCGATTCAAAAGAAAAATGATATGCCTATCATAGGATTTTATAAAAAGAAAAGTCACGACTTAATATCGACTGATGAATGTATTATACAACATGAAGTAAACGATAAAATAATGAAAATAATAAAAACTTATATTAGAGCATACAATGTAAGTATTTATGATGAAAAAACTCACAAGGGATTATTGAGACATCTAGTAACTAAGGTTGGATTTACTACAGGTGAGGTCATGATAGTTTTAGTTGCTAATGGAAGAAAGCTACCTCATTTAAACGAATTAGCATCAGTTTTAGAGGAAAATATTCCAGGATTCAAAACTCTTGTTGTAAATGTAAATACACAAAAAACTAATGTAATTTTAGGTAAAGAAAATATTGTTGCATATGGAGACGGTATAATTAGAGATTATATTGGAGAGCTAGTATTTGAAATTTCTCCATTATCCTTCTTCCAAGTAAATCCACTTCAAACTGAGGTTTTATACAATAAAGCTTTAGAGTACGCAGATTTGGGAGAAAATGATACTGTATTTGATATTTATTGCGGTATAGGTACTATATCATTATTTTTAGCTCAAAAGGCGAAAAAGGTGTACGGAATAGAAATCATAGAAGATGCAATAAAAGACGCGAAGAGAAATGCTGAGATAAATGATATGGATAATGTCGAGTTCTATGTCGGAAAGGCAGAGGAAGTCGTTCCTAAGATGTATAGAGAAGGTAAGAGAGCCAATGTGGTAGTTGTAGATCCTCCTAGAAAGGGATGTGATGAAAAGGTATTAGATACGATTGTGTCTATGCAACCTGATAGAGTTGTTTATGTGTCATGTAATCCATCTACTCTTGCTAGGGATTTGGCTTATTTGAATGATAGAGGATATAAGTGTCATGAGGTTCAACCTGTAGACATGTTCCCGCATAGTGTGCATGTCGAGAATGTAGCGCTTATAACTAAAGCAGGTGAAAAAGAAGTTTTTTAGGAGAATAACAGATGAAAGTTGGATTAGTATTGGAAGGCGGTGCTATGAGAGGAATGTACACCGCTGGAGTTTTAGACGTTTTTTTAGAAAAATGTATTTCTGTCGATGCTGTTGTAGGTGTGTCTGCTGGTGCGTTATTCGGGGTGAATTACTTATCAAGACAAAAAGGAAGAGTTATACGATATAACAAAAGATTTAATAGTGATAAAAATTACATGGGATTACGTCCATTGCTTAGAGAAGGTAATATTGTCAATACAAAATATGCATACGAAGAGGTACCACGTAAACTAGATCCATTTGACGATGAGAGTTATAAAAAATCTGGGATACCTTTTTATGCAGTTGTAACAGATATAGAAACTGGTGAGCCTGAATATATTCAGGTTTACAGTGCATTTGAGCAGATGGATGTTTTACGCGCTTCTGGTTCTATGCCTTTTGTTTCAAAGCCTGTGTTATATAATAATAAGATGTATTTAGATGGCGGTATCTCAGATAGTATTCCATTTCAATGGCTTTCATCGCAGGGATATGATAAATTGATTGTAATTTTGACACGTGATATGGAGTATCGTAAAAAACCTATGTCATCATCTCTTATAAAATTATTTTATAAAAAACAACCACAGCTATCAGAAAAATTGCTTAAAAGACATGATGTGTATAATAAATCAGTCGAGCTATTGAAGCAGTGGGAGAATGAGGGGAAGGTTTTTGTAATACGCCCTTCAAAGCCTATAGAGATAGGTAGAATAGAAACAAACCCTGATAAGTTACAGGAAGTATATGACCTTGGTCTAAAGGATGCCACAGAGAGCTTGTTGGAATTACAAAAGTATATATCTAGATAAAAAATATATAATGTTTATAGAGGATTGGAGCTTAGCTTTAGTCCTTTTTTTGTATTAATTAAGTTGTTATAATATTATAATTAAGATAGAGGTTTTATAAAAATAAAAGCTATTATAGAAAGGTGGTAAGATAAAATGAAAGTAGTAATTATCGGTGGTGTTGCTGGTGGTGCAACAGCTGCAGCTCGTATAAGAAGATTAGATGAAAATGCAGAAGTAGTTGTTTTTGAACGTTCAGGACATGTATCTTACGCAAATTGTGGTCTTCCATATTACATAAGTGGTGTAATATCAGACTCAAATGCACTTACATTACAAACTCCAGAAAGCTTTTGGAGACGTTTTCGTATAGATATGAGGGTA
>NZ_JALEXO010000222.1 GCF_022780145.1 Intestinibacter sp. | reverse complement strand
AAGAGGTTATGTAAAAATAAATACAGGTATGAATAGATTAGGTGAACCAAAAGAACATCTAGATTTAATTAAGAAAATATACACTTTAGATAACATAAAAGTAGAAGGTATATTATCTCACTTATGTAGATCTGATAGTAATTTAGAAGCAGATGTAGTATTTACTAAACAACAAATAGCAAACTTCGACTATGTAATAGGTGAATTAAAAGCTGCTGGATTTGAACTTGGTAATGTACATCTTCAAAACAGCTACGGTATAGTAACTTATAGAGATTTACATTATGATTTAGCTAGACCAGGTATCATATTATACGGTGTACCTTCAGATCCACTAGATGATACATTAGATAAATTACCAAACGGATTAAAATTCGAAGCTCCACTTTCATGGAAATGTAAAGTAGCTATGGTTAAAGATGTATATCCAGGACAATCTGTAGGATATGGTAATAACTTTACTGCTACAGAAACTATAAAAGTTGCTACAGTTACTATAGGATATGCTGATGGTTTATCAAGACTTGTATCTAAAAAAGATATGAAAGTTTTAATAAACGGAAAATTCGGTAGACAAATAGGTAACGTTTGTATGGACCAAATGATGGTAGATGTAACTGGTATAGATGTAAAAGAAGGAGATACTGTTACTTTAATAGGACAAGATGGAGATAATTATTTATCAGTTAACCAAATAAGCTTATTAAGCAATACTATAACTAATGAAACTTTAAGTGTTATAGGTTCAAGAGTTAAGAGAGTATATCACTTATAGGATTTAATTTGAATTAAAATTATAGATTATTGAATATAAAGATACTTAGATATGAGCGATTGTATTTAAGTATCTTTTTTAATTTAAAGTGAAAATAATATATGATAAAATAAAATAAAAAAATATTATAACTGGAGGAATGTAAATGGATTATGAAATAAAAGGAAATATAGTTCCAAGTGTGGAGATAAACCTTACAAAGGGAGAGTCAGTATTCACTCAATCTGGCGGGATGTTCTACCAAACAGATGGAATAAGAATGGAAACAAACGCAAAGGGTGGTTTTCTAAAAGGTATTGGAAGAATGTTTGCTGGAGAATCTTTTTTCATGGTAACTTATACAGCTGAAAGAAATTCAAAAATTGCGTTTGCATCAACAGTTCCAGGAACAATAATTCCCGTCGATGTAAGTAACAATAACAACTTCACTATACAGAAAGGTGCGTTTTTGGCAGCTGAGACTTCTGTAGATTTAAAGACTACATTTAATAAAAAGGTGGGAACAGGATTTTTCGGTGGAGAAGGATTTATACTTCAAGAGCTTAGAGGTCATGGAATGGCATTTTTAGAAATAGATGGAGATGCAATTGAGATAAATCTAGCTCCTGGTGAAGTTATAAAGGTGGATACAGGAAATCTTGTTGGATTTGAAAGCAGTGTTTCATATGAAATTGAAACTGTAAAAGGCGTTGGAAATATACTATTTGGCGGCGAGGGACTGTTTTTAACAAGACTTACAGGCCCAGGTCAAGTCGTACTTCAAACTATGAATATTAACGAGTTTGCACTTAAGATTGGATCATTTATACCTACAAGCTCTAATTAATAAATAGGATTTTATATAAAATACACTATACTGATAGAATTTTGCTATCTATATAGTGTATTTTTTAATTTAGAATTAATATTTTCTTGTAGAGTTCGAATAAGTTATTTGTAGCCAATAGTCGGTTATTTGATATAGACAACCGAGTAAAATTCGCTGATCCTGATTTTGGACTTCACTAGGAATTTTGTTATTATATCTAGAGTAATGTATTTGATTATTCGATAAAACCCTGATAACGTGCATATAAGAAGTTATCCATGGTGAAACATTTCCCTGTCTCAAATAAGAATCTATAGAGAGTTGTAATCCTTTATCCGAGTCATCCCAAGGTAGTTGTTCTGCTAAAAGAACTTCTACTATTTTTCTAGAGTAGCTGCACAGTTCAAAATATCTCAGAGATTTTCTCTTTATCTGATTGTAGAAATCGTGTAGTATTTCATAGTTGATATTAAGGTTGTTGTTTTTCTTAAGCTTGATTAATTTATATATATTGTCCTCTAGCTTTTCTAACACGTCTTTATTGTAATCATCTAAGAAAATATCTCTAGTTTGGGTTTCGCTTCTGTCTAAATATTTATTTAATGCGATATCTAATTTATGAGCTTTTAGATTGTTTTTCTCGACTAAATAGATTTTAGATAGAGATGGTATATTTTCTAGACATTTCTCACATTGTTTTAGTTGTAGTTCTAGGTTTGACTCTATCGATAGATTTAAATAGCCGGTTCCCAACAAAGGCATTGCGATACTTTTTATAGGTATATTTAGTTTTTCGATTAAAGATAAAAATGGAAGTAGAGCTTCAAAGGATTTGTTTGGGTCGCCTCTTTTATCGAATTCTACGCAGACAAATCTTTTGAATTTAAACTCTATATTGTCTAATTCATTAGATATCCATATATGTAATTTTTTTCTTAAATCTATATATGGGTCTTTTGATAATTTATCGATATCTATATTTTTATCGATTAACGCCTTGACTAGTGTACCTTCTGTAGGAAGGTAGTGATAGCTGACAGCAGATAGTACTAGTATATCAAATGGTTTACAAAAATCTGTCAAATCTCCTTCGTGGATTTCGATTGATTTTCTTCCGTAAATAGTATCTATTTCATATGAATTAATTAGATTGCAGCACATAAAATTCCCCTCGTTTTTAAGTTTAATTAAATTTATTGTAGCAGATTTTATGTGCTTTAGTAAAATTTATAATAAAATTGCTTTAACCGAATATCCTAGATAAAAAGCCAGTATGTTCATTTAATATATTTAGACCTATAAATATCAAGATAATCCCGCCGAGGATTTGAGCATAGTTTTTGAATACACTGCCTAATTTTTTTCCTATTAAAACTCCTATAAAGCAAAATGAAAAGGTGATGGCGAATATACTAAAACAAACTGGAAAAATAGATATACTTAAAAAGGCAAAGCTAACTCCCACAGCTAGAGCATCGATGCTTGTAGCTATTGACAATATAAAAATTTCTCTGTTGTCGATTGTATTTATATTTTCTAAATACTTTTGTTTTTCAGCCTCATCTTTAAATTTTATATTTTCTGTTTCAACAGCTTCAAATATCATTTTAAGTCCGATAAATGACAATAAAAATAGAGCAATCCAATGGTCTACAGACTTTATGTAGGATTCAAATCTAATCCCTAAAAACCATCCGATAAACGGCATCAAACCCTGAAAAAATCCAAAAGAAAAAGCTATTTTAAAAGCTAATTTAGAGTTTATGTTTTTTAAAGTCATGCCCTTGGTAACAGACACAGCAAATGCGTCCATCGAAAGCGCAAATCCGGTTAAAAGTATATTTAACAAGCTCATATATAGAACCTCCTCAAAAAAGTAGTTATAGCTCAAAAATTTAAAGTGAATTTAGGTATATTTTTTGAGATTATAGAAAAAATATACATAGAAGTAAAATGTAAATAGTTTATGTATTATTAAATAATTTACATATAAGGAATATATAAATAAATATGAAAATTTTTTTTTATGTATTCTTCAATAAAATATAAAAGGAGTGTTTCAGATGAAAAAATGGGTATGTATTGTATGTGGATATATATATGAGGGAGAAGAACCACCGGAAAAATGTCCTGTCTGTGGTGTAGGTGCAGATAAATTTCAAGTAAAAACCGATACATTGAATTGGGCAGATGAGCATCATATAGGAGCTGCTAAAGGCATAGATGAGGATTTAGCAGAAGATTTGAGAGCAAACTTCATAGGCGAATGTACAGAAGTAGGTATGTACTTAGCTATGGGAAGAGTTGCCGATAGAGAGGGATATCCTGAAATTGGAGCAGCATATGATAAAATCGCATTTGAGGAAGCAGTACACGCGGCTAAATTTGCAGAATTACTAGGTGAGGTAGTAGAGCCATGTACAAAGTCTAATTTAGAGGCTAGAGTTGAAGCTGAATACGGAGCTGCTGAAGGTAAATTAAAAATAGCTAAAAAAGCTAAGGAATTGGGACTTGATGCAATCCACGATACAGTTCACGAGATGTGCAAAGATGAGGCCAGACATGGAAAGGCGTTTTTGGGACTTCTTAAGAGATATTTTGGCTAATTAAGAATATAGTAAAATTAATAGCTTAGAGTATTTTCAAAGACAATATGAAAAGAGGTTGTTAGGGTATATTATTTCTCTAACAACCTCTTAATTATTATTTTTTAATTAATAAATTCGATAAGCTGGAAGCTATGTTTGTTGTAATTCTCTTTTTTTCCAACTTACAAAACCATACATATCATTCAAAAAGAACATAAGAAAATTTACTACAACAGGAATATACATAGGATTTTCTAATGAAGCCAACATCCATAGCAGATCATATTGACATTGGCATAGTTATTTATAAATAAGTAATCATCTCATGTAAACTAGTTATTCAAAGGCTTTTGATACTTTTTCTAACCATGATGTAATTTCAATTTTTTGAGGACAATTATTTTCGCAGGATTTACATTTTATACAATCTGACGCCTTGCCATTTATTGAACTAATCTGATCATAAATCGGTTTAATTTTCCAGTCTTCTTCTGGATATCTGTAGTATTCGTTATACAAATCAAAATACTTTGGAATTGATATATTTTGATGACAATTATTTTTACAATAGCTACACCCTGTACAAGGAATAGCAGTTTTATTATTGATAATTTGGCATACATCTCCAATCGCTTTTAATTCTATATCATTCAAAATAGGCATATATTTCATATTATCGTCTATTTGTTCTAGAGAATTCATTCCACTTAAAACAATTTCTACTTGATCTAAAGATTGTGCAAATCTTATAGCCCAAGAGGCAGTGCTTTTTTCAGGATGTATTTTTTTAAAAATTTCATCCGCCTCTTCTGGAAGATTTGCGAGAGTTCCGCCTTTTACAGGTTCCATTACTATAATCTGTTTGTTGTGTTTTTTTGCAATCTCATAGCATTTTTTAGCTTCTATAGATGGACTTTTCCAATCTAAATAATTAATTTGTAGCTGAACATAATCGACCTCTGGATGATCTGTCAAAATTTTATCCAATAATTCTGCGTTATCATGATATGAAAATCCTATTTTTTTTGCTTTTTCCTGTTCTTTTAACTTTCTTAAAAATCCGAATTCATCGTATTTTTTGCAGATATCGTAGTGATCTTTATTTAACCAATGAAGCATATAATTATCAAAATACATTACACCACATCGATTTAATTGTTCTTCAAAATATTTATAGCATTCCTCGTGAGATTTTATTTTCCACGTTGGAAGTTTGTCTGCTATTAGAAACGATTCTCGCGGATGTCTTTTTACCAAGCATTCTTTGATAGCTTTTTCACTTTCTCCGTCTAGATAAGTATAAGCCGTATCAAAATACTTCCCACCTTTTTT
>NZ_JALEXO010000187.1 GCF_022780145.1 Intestinibacter sp. | reverse complement strand
GCCTAATCCATTTCTCAAGCATTTAGTTTTACACTTTTGCTCACAAATTTTGCTCATTATATTAGGAAATACTACTCTATCTTCATATACCTTTCTAGCTTCAGTAAATTTTCCAGCTGAAACCAATTTGCATATTTCTCTAACATCTACATGTATAGGACACATAGCGTTACACCAAGGAGGTTCACTTTGGACACACTTACTTTCTAAGCCTCTTAAAAATGACTCGCTAAAAAAAACTTTATCTTTAAAACTACTATCCATATAAAATTCCCCCATAAAATTATGATTATAGATTAAAAGAAGGGCTTAAGATTTTAAGCCCTCCTTACCATTCACTTAACAAGAGCAGTATTTAAAAATTACTCTTATACAGTTTCAATTATTCTATTTTTAAGCTAGTATTACCTATTTTTCTAATTTATCTAATGCAGCTTTAACAACGTCTGGAGTAGCTGGTATTCTAGTTATTCTAGCACCAGTAGCGTTGAATATAGCATTTAATATAGCTGGGTGAGGAGCAGCTAGAGGTCCTTCACCTATACCAGATGCACCATAAGGTCCTTCTGGTCTTGGAGTTTCATAGAAATGTAATACTAAATCATCTGGAACGTCTTTGATTTGTGGTATACCACATTTAACTAATGAAGTATGTTTTTCTAAGTCTTCGAAGTCTTCAGTTAATGCAAGACCAATACCTTGAGCTAAAGCACCATAAACTTGACCTTCAACAACTAATTTATTGATTATAGTACCACAGTCAACTGACATAGTGAATTTTTCAACTGTAACTTTACCAGTTTCCATATCAACAGCAACTTCTGGCATATTTAATACGTACATATAGTTACTGAATGGTTTACCTTGAGCAGTAGCACCATCACAGTCAGTACATTCAGAAGCAACCCATTTACCAGTAACTTTAGTTGGTAATCCAGCAGCAACTTGTTCGTCATAAGTACGATAAGTTCCATCTTCTTTTTCTAAAGCTTTTAATAAGTTTTCAGCAGCTATTCTAGTAGCATTACCAGTAACAACGTTAGATCTACTTCCACCAGCAGGACCACTGTTTGGAGTGAATTCCATATCGCATAATACTAATTTGATATCTTCTGGTTTGTATCCAGCTTTCTTAAGAGTTTCATGAGCCATAGTTAAAGTAGTTACGTCAGCACCTTGACCATGATCTTCCCAAGAGTTGTAGATAGTTACACCATCTTTAGTTATTTCAGCGTAAGCTTCTGAAGAGTCAGCACCATCAAGACCGCATCCATAAACACCTACAGATATACCAACACCACGTTTAACTTTATCAGTAGAGTTAGCTTTTACTCTCTTCTTAGCTTCTTCCCATTCAGGTCTTAAGTCATCCATCATTTTAACTAATGAGAATACTTCAGGAGTTTGACCAGTTGGAGTAGTATCTCCAGGTCTGTAAACATTTCTATATCTTAATTCAAATGGGTCCATTCCCATCTTATCAGCTAATACATCTATTGCAGTATCAACACCCATGAAACTTTGTGGAGCACCGTATCCTCTGAATGCACTACCCCAAGCATGGTTAGTAAATACGCAGTAAGAATTATTTCTTATATTAGGTATACCATAACCAGCACCCATGAATTGTGATAGACGCATTGTTAATAAGTCACCGAATTCAGAGTATGGACCATGGTCTACGTAGTTTTCACCTTCTAATGCTAATATCTTACCATTTTCATCTGCACCAAGTTTAACTTTTAAGAATGCAGGAGATCTCTTACCAGTGTAAGTGATTTGTTGATATTGGTCATATACTAGAGAAACTGGTCTACCAGTTGCTAAGCAGCAAACACCTAGTATAGATTCCATAGTTGGTGAGAATTTATATCCAAAAGTACCACCAGTTGGGTTTTGAACTATATAACAATCTTCTGGAGCTACACCTATACCTTCACAAATCATCATGTGATGTAGATGTATACCGATACTCTTAGAGTGTATGATTAATTTTCCGTTTTCATCTATGTAAGCTTGACCACAGTCTGGTTCTAGAGGTAGATGTGGTTGACGGCTTGAATAAGATTCAACTTCTACTACATTTGGAAGAGTTTCCATTAGTGGAGCAGTATCTTCACCTTTTATACATTTAGTTTCATAGAATACGTTTGGAGTACCAGGATGTATTTCTATAGCATCTTCAGCCATTGCTTCTGGAGCACTCATGTAAGCTGGAAGTACTTCTAAGTCAACTTTAACAAGTTTAGCAGCTTCTCTAGCTATTGCTTCAGTATCAGCAGCAACTACTGCTATAGCATCACCATATTGGAATACTTTTTCGTCACAAAGAACTGGTCTATCCCAACCATCACCTTTGTTGTATCCTGGGAAGAATACTAAACCGTTTATTCTGTTGTTACCTTTAACATCTTTAGCAGTTATAACTTTATGAACTCCAGGAACTTTTAATGCTTCAGAATAATCTATTCCTTTTATTAAAGCATGTGAAACTTCAGCTTGAACTAAAGCTAATTTTAAAGTACCTTCTGGCATTTGTAAGTCCATATCAGCACCGTAATCCCAAGTACCAGTTACTTTAGCTTTTGCAGATGGTCTTACATATTCAGTACCTAATATATCGTTTCCTACTGGTTTGAATATTAAATCATCAACAGATTTTTCGCCTCTCATTACTGCAGCAGCATCCATAACAGCATCAACTAATGGTTTGTATCCAGTACAACGGCATAAGTTTTTATGTTTTTGGAACCAATCTCTTACTTCTTCTCTAGTTGGAGAAGGATTTTCAGCAAGTAAAGCTTTAGATGACATTAAGAAACCAGGTGTACAATAACCACATTGAGCACAACCATGTCCCATCCAAGCAACTTGTAGTGGATGTAGTTCGTCTCCGTTAGCTAAACCTTCTACAGTTTCTATAACAGATTCTTCTGGAACTTTTTTCATTTTTACTATACAAGAACGAACAGGTTTACCATTTAATATAACTGTACAAGTACCACAGTGACCTTGGTTACAACCTATCTTACATCCTGTAAGCATTAATTGTTCACGTAATACAGAAGCTAAACTACTTTCTGGATCAACCATTAAGTTTCTCTTCACACCATTAATGAAAAAATGTCTCTTTAATAACAATTCTAATTCCCCCTTTATATAAGCCTATAACTCTTAAATAAT
>NZ_JALEXO010000180.1 GCF_022780145.1 Intestinibacter sp. | reverse complement strand
TGATTACCTATAGAAACTAATGAAGCAGTTTCCTTAGCTAATTCTAGAATTTTTTTAGGAGCTGTGAATCTCTTGCTCTTCTTTAATTCTTTTACATAAGTTTTTTGGTAGAAGCCGACTAAACCTATGAAGAATTTTGACATAAATTTACCTTTAGTTGTACCTTCTAGTTTGTGGTCTTTTCTGTAGATGCTGTTTACAGCAGAGTATAGGAAGAAGTTAGCCATTTCAGGCATTACAGCTTCTGCTCCTTCCCTTTCAAGGACATCTACTATGTGGTTATTAGCTGTCGGATGGAACTTAACTAATATTTCTCCAACAAGACCAACTCTAGGTTTTTTGATGTCTAGAAGTTCTAGGTTATCGAAATCTTTTATTATATTTTTTATATTTTTACTGAAGGTAGAGAATTTTGCATCTTCTAGTGAGTCCATGCAAATTTTAACCCATTTTTCATATAGAGCATTTGCGCTTCCTTTTACCTTTTCGTAAGGTCTAACTCTATATAAAACCTTCATAAATAAGTCTCCATATACGATTCCCATGAACGCTCTGTTTAAAAGTTTTAGAGAAATATTGTCCATAACGCCGTTGTCTTCTAATCCTTGGGCACTTAGAGATATAACTGGTACATCCTTGAAGCCTGCCTCATGCATAGCCTTACGTAAGAAGCCTATATAGTTAGTAGCTCTACAACCTCCACCAGTTTGAGTTATGGCAACTGCTACGTTATCTAAATCGTATTTTCCTGATTTAAGGGCGCTTATTAATTGGCCTATAACTATTATGGCTGGGTAGCATGCATCGTTGTTTACATATCTTAATCCTTCTTCGATAATTTCTCTACTAGTGTCTTGAAGAACTTCTATATTCCATCCACTTTCATTTACAGCTTTTTCTATAAATTGGAAGTGGATAGGTGACATTTGAGGAACTAATAATTTACGTTTTATATCGAATCTGTCGTTTTTAGTATAGTTTATTTTGTGTTCTTTGATATTTTCAACACTTATGTTATTAGATTCTCTTTCTAACATTGCAGCTTTTAGAGAACGAAGTCTTATTTTAGCTGCTCCTAAGTTGTTACCTTCATCTATCTTAATTACTGTGTAAATTTTTGATTTTTCAGCTAGTATTTCTTGTACTTGCTCTGTTGTTACAGCATCAAGACCACAACCAAATGAATTTAGCTGAACAAGCTCGATATTATCGTATTTTTTGACAAATTCAGCTGCCTTATAAAGTCTAGAGTGATATACCCATTGGTCTACAACTCTTAAAGGTCTTTGTACTTGAGCAAGGTGGCAGATACTGTCTTCTGTAAGTACTGCCATATCTAGTGAGTTAATTAATTCTGGCATACCGTGGTTGATTTCTGGATCAAGGTGGTATGGTCTACCAGATAAAACTATTGCTTTTAAGTTGTTCTTTTGTATTTTCTTAAGTGCTTCTTCACCAGCGTGTCTTATGTCGTCTTTGAAGGCGAATTCTTCTTTTGTAGCGGCATCTACAGCATGGTTGATTTCGTCTTTTGACACTTTTAAGTCAGCGAAGTAGTAAGAAAATACTTGGTAAAGTCTTCCTTTTAAGTTTTCCTTGTCATTTAAAGTCATAAATGGATTTAGGAATTTAATGTTCTTTTTCTTTAAATCAGGAACATTGTTTTTAATTATTTCAGAATAAGATATAACTACAGGACAGTTGTAGTGGTTATCTGAAGTCTTATCTTCTCTGTATTCATGTGTTACAGCAGGGTAGAAAATAGTTTTGACACCTTTGTCTATTAGACTTTGGATGTGACCGTGAACCATTTTACCTGGATAACAAACTGTTTCAGAAGCTATACTAGTCATACCTCTTTCGTAAAGCTTCTTAGAAGATCTTCCTGATAGAGTTACTTTAAATCCTAAATCTGTGAAGAAAGTAAACCAGAAAGGATAATCCTCGTACATATTTAAGGCTCTTGGTATACCTATTTCTCCTCTTGGAGCATCTTCTAATTTTAATGGTTTGTAGTGTTTAAATAATCTATCGTATTTGTATGCAAATAGATTTATAGGTTTTTCTTTATTTGGATCAGATTTTTCTGCACCGTATAAAGCAGCACCGTTTTCGCATCTATTTCCTGATACAAATATCTCAGTTTCTGAGAATTTATTTATAGTAAGTAGACATTTGTTTGAGCAGCCTTTGCATCTGCGGACTGTGCTGTCTACTTTTATGTTTTCTAATTCTTCTAAGCTTAAGAATTCTGTTTGATGGCCTTCTTTGAATTTTTCTTTACTTATTAAAGCAGCTCCAAATGCACCCATTATACCTGATATGTCAGGTCTGATTACATTTCTTCCAATTAATTTTTCAAAGCTTCTAAGAACTAAATCGTTGTAGAAGGTACCACCTTGAACAACTATATTTTTTCCTAACTCATCTAAATCTCTTATTTTTATAACTTTGAATAGAGCATTTTTTATAACTGAATAAGAAAGTCCAGCAGATATATCTGCAACAGTTGCACCTTCTTTTTGAGCTTGCTTAACTCTTGAGTTCATAAATACTGTACATCTAGAGCCTAGGTCAACTGGGTTTTGTGAGAATGTACCTTCCTTTGCAAAGTCTTGGATTGTCATAGAAAGAGATTTTGCAAAAGTTTCAAGGAAGGAACCACAACCAGAAGAGCAGGCTTCGTTAAGTATTATACTGTCTATTACCCCGTTTTTTATTTGAAGACATTTCATATCTTGCCCACCTATATCTAGTATGAAATCAACTTCAGGATCGAAGTATTTAGCTGCTTTGTAGTGAGCCATAGTTTCTATTTCACCGTAATCGATTTTTAGTGCTTTTTTAAGTAATGCTTCACCGTATCCTGTGACACAAGAAGAGACTATATTTGCATCTTTAGGTAAACATTTATATATGTCTTTTACTATATTTATAGAAGTTTTTAGTGGGCTACCTTCATTACTACTATAATATGTATAGACTAGGTTGCAGTCTTCGTCTATTAGTGCAGCCTTTGTAGTTGTAGAACCAGCATCTATACCCAAGAAGCAATTACCTTTTATTTTATTTAAATCTTTTTTAGTAACTTGAGCCTTATTATGCCTATTTAAAAATTCATCGTATTCCTCTTGATTTCTAAATAGAGGTTCTAATCCTTCTGAATTAGATAAATTCACGTCTTCTATTTCTTTTATTTTATTTATTAAATCTGATAAATTTACATCAGGTTCATCCTTTGCTAATATAGAAGCTCCCATAGCTATGTATAATTGAGCATCCTTTGGAAATACTATATCTTTATCACCTAAGTTTAATACGTTTTTAAAGGCGGTTCTAAGTTCTGATAGGAAATATAGAGGACCACCTAAAAATGCTACCTTACCTTCGATTGCTCTACCACAAGATAGAACACTTACTGTTTGAACGACAACAGCGTTAAATATACTCATAGCGATATCTGCTTTTCTTGCACCGTCGTTTATTAACGGTTGAATATCTGTTTTGGCGAAAACACCGCATCTAGAAGCTATAGGATATATGACCTCATAATCCTTAGCCATTTCATTAAGACCAGCTGCGTCTGTTTTTAATAAGCTCGCCATTTGATCTATAAATGCACCAGTACCACCGGCACATATACCATTCATTCTTTGGTCTATACCGCCACTTAAATAAGTTATTTTGGCGTCTTCTCCACCAAGTTCAATTACAACATCAGTTTCTGGATTGAAGGTTTCTATTGCTTTTGTAGATGAAATTACCTCTTGTACAAATTTTAAACCTAGATATTTAGAGATATCTATTCCCCCAGAACCAGTTACCACAGTAGAGATTCTAATATCCCCAAACTTATCATATACTTCTGTCAAAACATCCTTAACAGCTTTTTTTACATCAGAAAAATGTCTCGTATATTTTTTAAAAATTACTTCGTCTTGATCTAAAACGACAATTTTAACTGTAGTAGACCCGACATCTATACCTACATTAAATATTTTTTCCATAAATTAAACCTCCTCAAACTGACCCAAAATAATTATAAACTAAAAGCATTAACGATTAAGTCTTCTATGTATTTAAGTTCTTTCTCGTCGTCGTAATTTTTATCTGGATTAAAGATATATTTTTGTACGACGTATCCCCCCATATTTGCTAAAATAGTTCTAACTATAAATCCGTTTGGTATATCTTCTTTTATCATTTTCTTCGATTTAAAATAATCTAATATATGATTAAAGTTATCCATTATAGTCGGCATCAATGTGTCTATAATTTGGACTCTAAGCTCTTCTCGATAAAGCACCTCGGCAAATAAAACATGGGCAACCTTATAATTTTCATTTAAAAAATTAAATCTTTCGTATATTAGATTATGTATAAAAGATCTAAAGTCAGTATAAACCTCGTTTACATCTACGTTTTTAAAATCTATTACCATTTCAGGAAGAACGTATTCGAATATAAAAGGTGTAATAGAAGAAAGTAGTAAGTTTTCTTTTGTGCCGAAATGTTTAAAAATAGTTCCTTCAGCAACACCTGCAATTTTTGCTATTTCGCTAGTTGATGTATTCGAATATCCATTTTTAGCAAATAAATCGATGCTAGTTTCTAATATTTTTTTTCTCTTAGCGGTCATAGTCTTATTTTCTAAGATATCTTTCTTATATGAATCTAAAATAGAACATTGCATTTAAAATTCTCCTAAAATTTGAAGTTTTATATTAAAATAAACTTGTTTATTAAAAGAGTGAGTAAACACTCATCATATGAAACACAAAAATAGTGAGTAAATACTCACATATATAAAAGCATTATAGTTATTCCTACCATAATTTGTCAATCGAAAGCTGCGTTTTTTATGTTAAACTTGTGTTAAATGTTTGTGAAAACGTATATAGAGTTCTTCTAAAATAAAATAAACCCTATACAGAGAATATTGAAAAAGTATCTATCTGTATAGGGTGTTTTAAATGTGTTATTAATTATTTGCATTTAAAGCTTGAACAGTATGTCTCTGAATATAGATTAGCTGTATCAGCACTAGATGTTATAGTTATATTATCTAAGCTACAAATATTGTTGGCATTATAAGTACATGTTTTAACGTTGCATCCTATGTAGTCACAGCTACCGTTAGTATAAGTGTTACTTGTTAAATTGCTATAAGTAGATTGATCCAAAAATGAAGAACAGCAAGTGTGATTACTTGTGTGAGCCTTCTTGCCTGTCACAGATATTCTGTTTGCATAGCAGACACCTCCGTCGTTATGAGAACAATTTAGTACATTACATCCTATTCTTGCCATGTTACCTACCTCCTATTAAATTTAATCATTAATAGAAGTATTTCCAAAATATAAAAAAATATGTGTTTTAAAAGGAATTATTAATTAGTAAATTAAATGAATTTTTATCTAATAACGATTTTGCTATTAATGTATATGAGGAAGGATAAGTTTTGATAGATGGCCATATGTCTATTATAGATTTTTCATAGTCCTGTAGAGTTAATTTTTCGCCATTTGTGATTCTTTTACAAAATTCCTTTGAAAATTCCCTCATTTCAAGGTAAATATCTATGTTTAAATCAAAAAATATAGATGCTTTATGACAAGGTTCTTTTAAAATAATTAGGTTTTGTCTAAACTCTAGATAATCAATTCGATTTAATATATCGTAGGAGTTATTTTCCAAAGTGAGTCACCTCCGCCTTTATAAAATATTATTAATGATTATATGCATTTAATTTTCAAAATAGACCAAAATATCAATTTATCTGTGTATAAAAATTAATAAAAATGGAAAAAATACTAATAAAATTCCTACATATTATAGATAAGGAGGATAGATGTAATGAGTAGAGATAATTATCGTTGGATTATTCCATCATTGATAGCGCTAGGATTAGTATTATTAAGTGGAGGTATTTTTATAGGAGTTAAGAGCTATGAGACGCTTGAAGCTAGTAATAATAAGATTAAAGAATCAAGTACAATTTCAAGTAAGCAAAAATTTAAACTAGATGAATATTGCCAAATATGGCTTCAAGATGATGATCAAATACCAGTAATGTTAGGGAAGGTAACTGAGGACTTATTAAATAAGACAGAGGATGAAATAAAGGCAATTTTGAAGGAAAGATACCCAGATAAAGAAGTATCGACTATGAATAAATACCAAATAATTTTAAAGACATCTAAAGATAGTACAGATTTATCTAAGGCTAATAAGTATACATTGGAAAGTGAAGATGGATACATAAGTGTTTTTAAATACGATAAAAAAGGTCAAAAGGAATTAGTGGAGAAAACATCAATACAAATAGAATCTCTTCCAAAATCTGTACAAGATGAAGTAAAGGATGTAATAGTAGTAGAAAATGAAGAAGAAGCTTATTCTAGATTAGAGGATTTAGGAAGCTGATAGAGTATAAAATATGTTCTTTTTATGTTATACAGTGAAAGTAATGCTGGTATCATATAGAGAACATATTTTTTATGTTTATGGAAATATTTATTTTTTAGTTTATTTGTTAAAGCTTTAATTTATTTGATATAATAATGTATTAGAACATAGGTTTGTATAAAAAATGTGATTAGGAGGCCGAATTTGGTTATTTTAGGAATAGATCCAGGGATAGCTATAGTTGGATATGGAATAGTAGAATACAAAAATAATAAATTTAAAGTTATCGATTATGGAGCAGTGACGACTCCAGCAAATATGCCCACAGATAAGAGATTAGCGCTTGTCTACAAGGGGATAGATATTTTAGTAAAGAATTATAATATAGATGAGGTTGCAATTGAAGAACTGTTTTTTAATAAAAATGTAAAAACAGCTATAACAGTAGCACAAGCTAGAGGTGTTACAATGCTTGCATGTACGCATAACGGCAAGCCTATTTACGAATATACACCACTACAGGTAAAGCAAGGTGTAGTCGGGTATGGTAGGGCTCAGAAGATACAGGTACAGCAGATGGTGACATCTCTTTTGAAGTTAAAGGAGATACCTAAGCCAGATGATGTTGCAGATGCTCTAGCTGTGGCGGTTTGTCATGCACATGCAAATAGACTTGAAAAGACTTTAAAGAATTTTAAATAATAATTTATAAGGAGAATTTATGTACAGTTATATAAAAGGAATTATAGAAGAGGTATATTTAGATAAAATTATCTTGGAAAATAATGGTATAGGTTATGAGATAAATGTTTCTACTTATACGGCACAGAGTGTCCAAAAGGGAAAAAGTGCTAAGATATTTACTAAGCTGATAGTTAGAGAGGACGATATTAGCTTATGTGGGTTTGCAAGTAAGACAGAATTAGAGATGTTCAAATTGCTTACATCAGTATCGAAAATAGGACCTAAGGTAGGGCTTGGAATATTGTCTTCTGCGACTCCACAGCAATTGAGTGCGTATATATTGAGTGAGGATATAGCTAAGCTATCTAAGTGTCCAGGCGTGGGTAAAAAGACAGCTGAGAGAATAATTTTAGAATTAAAGGACAAGGTAGACAAGGATACAGCTGAGTTTGAAGCTACCTTATTTAATCAACAGCCAACGGGACTTGAATTAGATGAGGCCCTAGAAGCGCTACTTGCATTGGGATACTCTACTAGCGAAGCGAAGGATGCCGTGCAAAAATTCAAAAAAGACGGATTAAAAACAGAGGATATCATTAAAAAATCTCTTACATATTTAATGAGTAAGTAAATTAATATATTTCATATATAAAGAAAGGAGATGAAAGCATGTTTGATTTAGAGGATGAAAATAGATTGATAACTTCGACTATGAAGATAGAGGATAGCGAAACGGAGGTCAGCTTAAGACCGAAAGTACTATCTGATTATTTAGGACAGGAAAAGGTAAAGGAGCAGTTAGGAATATTTATAGAAGCTGCTAAGTCTAGAAATGAACCATTAGATCATGTACTATTATATGGACCTCCAGGTCTAGGTAAGACAACGCTAGCAGGAATCATAGCAAACGAAATGGGTGTAAACTTGAGAATTACATCAGGACCAGCTATCGAGAGAGCTGGTGATTTGGCTGCTATTTTAACTAATCTAGAAGAAAATGATGTATTATTTATAGATGAAATACACAGAATAAATAGAAGTGTAGAAGAGGTTTTATACCCTGCGATGGAAGATTATTGTATAGATATAATAATAGGAAAGGGACCTTCAGCTAGAAGTATAAGACTTGATTTGCCGAAGTTTACATTAATAGGAGCGACAACTAGAGCCGGTATGCTTACAAATCCACTTAGAGATAGATTTGGAGTTATATGTAAATTAGATTATTATTCAGTCGATGAATTGGCGAAAATTTCTATGAGATCAGCGAATTTACTAGATGCAGAAATTAACTTAAACGGAGCTATCGAGATAGCTAGACGTTCTAGAGGGACACCTAGAATTGCCAACAGACTTCTAAAGAGAGTCAGAGATTATGCACAGGTCAAGGCAGACGGCAAGATAACTGACGAGGTCGCTACTAAGGCTCTAGAACTATTAGGTGTGGATAACTTAGGACTTGATGATGTAGACGAGAAATTACTGCTTACAATAATCCACAAATTTGGTGGAGGACCAGTTGGTTTAGATACACTGGCTGCTTCTATAGGTGAGGATAGAAATACAATAGAAGACGTCTACGAGCCATACTTACTTCAATTAGGATTTATAAATAGAGGACCTAGAGGTCGTACAGTAATGCCTAAGGCTTATGAACACTTAAATATAGAATATCCAAATAAATGAGTGATTCAAAAAAGTCTACACAAATAAATAAATATTTGATATTATTGTAATTGTATGTTTTGACAAATATTTATTTAGAAAGGAAGTTAATATAATTGAAAACAAGTGATTTTAATTTTGATTTACCACAAGAATTAATAGCACAAGTTCCGATAAAAGACAGAACTAGCTCTAGACTTATGGTACTTGATAAAGAAACAGGCGAAATTGAACATAGAATATTTAGAGATATAATAGATTACCTAAACCCAGGAGATTGTCTAGTTTTAAATGATACGAGAGTAATACCTGCCAGACTTATAGGTTCGAAGGTGGGAACTGGAGGAAAGATAGAATTTCTTCTTTTAAAGAGAACAGAAGACGATACTTGGGAAACTTTAGTTAAACCAGGGAAAAGAGCTAAGATAGGAGCTAGATTTTCATTTGGAGATGGAAAGCTAATTGCAGAAGTCGTTGGAATGAGCGATGATGGAGCGAGAATTGTTAAATTTGAATACGATGGTATATTTGAAGAAATTTTAGACGAATTAGGAAATATGCCACTACCTCCATATATAACAGAAAAGCTAGAAGAAAAAGAGAGATACCAAACAGTTTACTCTAAACACAATGGTTCTGCTGCAGCTCCAACTGCCGGATTACATTTTACAAAGGAATTACTACACAAAATAGAAGAAAAGGGTGTAGATTTAGCATTTATAACTCTACATGTAGGCTTAGGAACTTTTAGACCTGTAAAGGTAGAGGATGTTACAAATCACCAAATGCATTCAGAGTACTATATAGTTACTGAAGAAGCAGCTGAAAAGATAAACAGAGCCAAAGCTAGCGGACACAGAGTAATAAGTGTCGGTACAACAAGCACTAGAACAATAGAATCAGTAGCAGATGAAAATGGAATAGTAAAAGCTAAATCAGGATGGACAAATATATTTATATATCCTGGATATAAATGGAAGGTTATTGACAACCTTATTACAAACTTCCATCTACCAGAGTCTACTTTGATAATGCTAGTTAGCTCTTTAGCAGGCAAGGATCACGTATTAAATGCTTACAAAGAAGCTGTTAAAGAAAGATATAGATTTTTTAGCTTTGGAGATGCTATGTTTATAAAATAGTATAGAATTTGACCTAATTAGGGGGGCAGTATATGAACAAAGATGTAAAGCAATCTTTTATTAAAATAGCACATTTTTCTGAGATTTTATTATCGATTGTTATATTGTTGGTAATATTTTTAGGTATATTTGATATTTTGAGAGAAATTTATGCCGCTTATATTATTGATTTTGCTCATCCTGTAAATTACGATCAGCTTAATGACTTCTTAGCACAGATATTATTACTTGTAATAGGCGTTGAGTTAGTTATTATGCTTTGTTTACATTTGCCGGAGACATTACTAGAGGTTTTACTTTATGCGATTGCTAGAAAGCTACTTTTAGTACCTAAGACAGCAGGTGTAGCGGATTTACTTTTAGGAGTATTGGCTATAGCAGGTATATTTTTTATTAAAAAATACCTTATGCCTAAAAAGGGCGAAACATTAAACGAAGATGAAGAAAAAGCAATAAAAGCTTATTTGAGAAGCAGAATTAGCAATTATGATAAAAAAAATAATAAGAATAACAAAGAAGTAATTTCTGAAGAAAATAATTAAAGGAGACGTAAACATGAGTGCGATAAGCTATGAACTTATAAAGACTTGCAAACAAAGTGGTGCAAGGCTTGGTATATTACACACACCACATGGAGATATAGAAACACCTATATTTATGCCGGTTGGAACACAAGCAACTGTAAAATCTATGACACCAGAAGAGCTAAAGGAAATAGGTTCACAAATAATTTTAAGTAATACTTATCATTTATACATGAGACCAGGACACGAATTAGTAAAGGAAGCTGGCGGACTTCATAAATTTATGAATTGGGATAAACCAATACTTACAGATAGTGGTGGATTCCAAGTGTTTTCACTAGGACCACTTAGAAAGATAACTGAAGAAGGAGTTACATTTAAGTCTCACTTAGATGGTTCAAGTCATTTCATAAGCCCAGAAAAAGCAATAGAAATTGAAAATGCTCTAGGTGCAGATATAATAATGGCATTTGATGAATGTGCTCCATATCCAGCAGATAGAGAATACGTAAAAAATTCCCTAGAGAGAACTACAAGATGGCTTCAAAGATGTAAGGATGCACATAAAAACACAGAAAACCAAGCATTATTCGGTATAATCCAAGGTGGTATGTACAAGGATTTAAGAGAGCAATCTGCTAAGGAAATAACATCTATAGACTTACCAGGATACGCAATAGGTGGTCTTAGTGTTGGAGAACCTAAGCCGTTGATGTACGATATATTAGAGCATACTACACCACTTATGCCAGCAGATAAACCAAGATATCTAATGGGTGTAGGTTCACCTGATGATTTAATAGAAGGTGTAATCAGAGGAGTGGATATGTTCGACTGCGTACTTCCAACTCGTATAGCTAGAAATGGTACAGCTATGACGAGCCAAGGAAAGGTAGTTGTCAGAAATGCCACTTATGCCAGAGATTTCAGCCCACTAGATCCTGAATGTGATTGTTACTGCTGTAAAAATTACACAAGAGCATATATAAGACATCTAGTAAAGGCAAATGAAATATTAGGAGCTAGACTTATAACTACACACAACTTGAGATTTTTACTTAAATTAATGGAACAAATAAGACAAGCTATTAGAGAAGATAGACTTCTAGACTTTAGAGAAGAATTTTTTACAAAATATGGCTATGAATTATAATATATTTAATATATAATATATTATGTTTAAAAATAAATATTTAATTAAATAAAACTAAAGGAGAGAAATCAAATGAATCAACAATTAATGTGGTCACTACTTTATATAGTAGCTTTATTTGCGATATTCTATTTCTTATTTATAAGACCTCAAAAGAAAAAAGACAAGGAATTAAAAGAAATGAGAGATAGTCTTGCTGTTGGAGACACTATAATAACTATCGGTGGTATTGTTGCTAATGTAGCTAAAATAGAAGAAGAAACTGTAGTTATAGAATTTGGACCAAGTAGAACTAAAATGCCAATACAAAAATGGGCTATAGGTTCAGTTCAAGAAAAGAAAGAAATTCAATAATAATTAGGAATTTAAAACCTCCCACTTAAATATATATATTTAAGAAGGGAGGTTTTTTTATGTCTAAGGTTATAAATATTTTTAAAGGTCTAGGATATGCATACATATTTACTTTGCTTGTCATTTTGATTTACAATGCGCTTTTGACATTTACAAAGCTGTCCTCTGATAATACGGGATTGGTGCTTTCTATTATTACTACATTTGGTTCAGCCTTTGGTGGGTTTTATGCATGTAAGCAGATAAAGGAAAAGGGACTTATATATGGATTGATAGAGGGACTTCTGTATATAGTATTTTTGATTGTTTTGATTTTTTTAGCTAAAGAAACTTTTTCTTTTGAGATGAGTATGCTGTATAGTACGGTTTTGACTACTTTAGCTGGAGGAATAGGAGGAATTATAGGGGTTAATTTTTAATTGGTTTGATTTTTAACACAAAAAAGGAATTGATTTGTAGCTTTAATCAATTCCTTTTAAAAAAAGTTAAAGGTGGGTTATGTTTCTGATATTATTTTGCCCGTATCTCTTAAATCATAACCACCAATTCCTTCTAATTCAGCTTTAAAATTTTCAGAAGATAAAATATTTAGCATTTCTTTATATACTGGATCTTGTAGATTTTCTTTCTTGATTATTAAGTCATATCTTTCTTTTTGAAGAGGCACAAAATCTACGTTGTCTATTTGGCGTGCAACCTTTTCGATTCCTATACCGAAATCGGCCTTTCCTCTCGCCACTGCACTTGCTACAGAAATATGAGAATTTTCTTCATAGTCATAGCCATTTATTTGGTCAGATGGAATATTTAAAGAACGAAGCTTTCCATCTAGTAAAACTCTGACTCCACATCCTCTTTCTCTATTTACATAAGTTAGATCTTTTCTTTTTAAATCATGCCAACCTTGAATATCTTTTGGATTTCTTTTTTTAACGTAAAATCCTTGAATTCTATAAGTTAAATTTACAATTATGCAAGGAATTCCTGGAAGCATTTTTTTTACAAAATCAGTATTGTATTCTCCGGTTTCCCAATCCCATAAGTGACATGAAGCTACAGAAACTTTATTATTGTAAAGATTGTATAAATTGTCATAACTTCCAGAGTAAGATCTATATGATTTTATATTTTGTAGATTACCTTCTAGGTGTCTACTTAAAATATCTAAAATCATATCTTGACCAGAAATTATTATATCTCTGCTATCTACTTCAGCACTATTAATCAAAGCACTTACATTTGGATCTTTTATATCAGCTCTTGAGATAGGTTTCATTGTTGTATTATTTTTTTGGCTATTTATATAATTTTCGACATCCTCTTTATCAATACGTAGTTTTCTTCCGACTTTATAAGCTGGGATTTCTCCTCTTTTTACTAATTCATATACCGTGTTCTTAGTTATTTTTAATATTTCAGCAACTTCCAAAGGTGTTAATGATGTTGAACCCATATTTATCTTCCTCCTCACTTTGTATAAATTCTATGCAATAAAAAAAATCTCTATATGTTTAAATGTAACATAAAATGACATAAAAGATAATAGAAATATTAAAAAAAGTTTCAAATTTGTATAAAATCAAAGATTAGTTAAGAAACACTATATAACGGTAATAAATAAATTTAAAAAAATAAATAAACAATATATAAGAATACTCATAAAAATAAAGTATTAAAACATAATAAAACATAACTAAATTAAGTCGATAGAAATATATTTTTATATGAAAGTATATTTAATATAAATGGAAATATATTGTAAAATTGTTGAAAAATAAGTTTAAACAATATATAATTAACTTAAAAATAATAAAACATTATTAAACGATGTACATCATTTTAGGAGGAGAGGTTAAAATGAAAAAAGTAGGAATTTTAAGTATTGTTTTATGCTTAGTATTAGGATTAGTTGGTTGTAGTTCTAGTTCAGGTGGATCATCTGCAAGTAGCGCTGCTAGTTCTGCTAGCTCTGCACAAGACGGAGATTCAGCAAGTATAGAATTAAACATATCTGCTGCAGCTTCATTACAAGAAGCTATGGTAGAAATTGAAAAAGAATTTAAAGAAGTTAATCCTGATATAAAATTAACAGTTAATTTAGGTGCTTCTGGTGCATTAATGCAACAAATACAAGAAGGTGCTCCATGTGACGTATTTATATCTGCAGGTGCAAAACAAATGGATCAATTAGTTACTGATGGAATAGTAGAAAAAGATGCTCCAAAAACATTATTAACTAATGACTTAGTATTAGTTGCTGCTAAAGGTGAAAAAGTAGAATCATTAGACGCTTTAAAAACTGATGACGTTGAAAAAATAGCTATCGGTGATCCTGAAAGTGTTCCAGCTGGTAAATATGCTAAAGAAGTTTTAGATAATACTAAATTATATAGTGATGTAGAAGATAAATTAGTTTTAGCTAAAGACGTTAAAGAAGTTCTATCTTGGGTACAACAAGGTAATGCAGATGTTGGATTTGTTTATTTAAGTGATGCAAAAGGTCAAGAAGATAACGTAGACGTAGTTTTAACTACAGATGCTGATACTCATTCAACTATAGCTTACCCAATAGCAGTTTTAAAAGAATCTAAACAAGCTGAAGCTGCTCAACAATTTGAAGACTTCATGTTAAGTGACGATGGACAAGCTATATTAGAAAAATACGGATTTAATAAAGCTGAATAATATTAAAATAAAAAAATTTTAATAAAATTATATGTAAGTTATAAATTAAATACTATAATATAATTAGGATATAAAGAGAAATAAAATTTAAGAGGAGGAAGAACAGCATGAATGCAGGATTAACACCCCTTTGGATTTCCGTTAGAACATCTTTATTGGCTACTGTAATAACATTTTTTACAGGAATAGTGACGGCTTACTTAGTTGCAAATTATAAAGGAAAGTGGAGGGGACTGATTGATAGTGTATTCACATTACCGCTTGTTCTTCCTCCTACTGTTTTGGGGTTCTTTTTATTGATATTTTTTGGAAAAAATGGTGTAGCAGGTAAGTTTTTAATGAAATTCGATATAAATATAATTTTTACTTGGACAGCGACCGTAATAGCAGCTGTTGTAGTAGCGTTCCCGATGATGTATAGATCAGCGCGTTCTGCTTTTGAGCAAATCGACGATAACTTAATCGCAGCAGCTAAAACCTTAGGAATGAGTAACTTCAAGATATTTTATAAGATAGCAGTACCACTTGCATGGCCAGGTATAATAGGTGGAGTAGTACTAGCTTTTGCAAGAGCTTTAGGTGAATTTGGAGCGACACTTATGATAGCTGGAAATATCCCAGGAAGAACTCAAACTATGCCGCTTGCTATATTTTTCCAAGTTCAGGCTATGAATTACAAAGGGGCTATGCTATGGGTAGCTACAATTGTGGCTATATCTATAGTTATGATATTAATATTAAACTTTTGGTCAGACAAACAACAGGATATTGTCGGCAAAAGAGTTAGAGGGGGGAGATAAAAATGTCTTTATATGTTGATATTGAAAAAGATTTAGGCTCCTTTAAATTAAAAGTAAAATTTGAACAGGAAAAAGGTACAGTAGGATTATTAGGTCAGTCTGGCTGTGGAAAAAGTATGACATTAAAATGTATAGCGGGAATTGTAAAACCAGATAGGGGAAAAATAGTAGTAGATGACAAGGTGTTTTTTGATTCTGAAAAGAAGATAAATATGCCTACACAAAAGAGAAGGGTAGGATTTTTATTTCAAAACTACGCGTTATTTCCACATATGTCTGTAAAACAAAATATACAGTTGGGAATTGAAAATCTAACTAAAAAGGAAAAAGACGATATAACTAGTGAATACCTTAAAAAATTTAAATTGGAAGGATTTGAAGATAGATACCCATGGCAATTATCAGGTGGACAACAGCAGAGAATTGCTTTAGCTAGAGCTTTATGTTTAAATCCTGATATATTGATATTAGATGAGCCTTTTTCTGCGTTAGATTATCACCTTAGAAGTAATATGGAAAATGAATTATGCGAAATATTAAAGGATTTTAAAGGAAATGCATTATTTGTCACTCATGATATTTCTGAGGCGTATAGAATAAGTGATGAAATAATAGTCTTTGAAAATGGGCTTTCTCTACCAAAGAGAGCTAAGGAAGAATTATTCGTACATCCAGCATCTATGACTGAGGCGATAATAACAGGATGTAAAAATATTTCTGCATGTGATGTTATAGATGAGCATACTGTTTATGCGACTGATTGGGGATTCAAATGTAAATTAGATTGCAATGTAAATCCAAAGTCAACCCATGTTGGAATTAGAGCTCATCATATGAAAGTAATTCAAGATAATGAAGTGACTATTGAAAATGAAGAGAATGTTTTCGATATGGAAGTTGTAAAAGTAATTGAAAACTCATTTTCGTATAATATTCATGTGAAATATCCAGGAGATGAAAATAATCTTTCATTACAGATGGAAGTTGATAAATATATAAATAAAGTAAAAGTCGGTCAAATAATAAAGGTTAAATTTGATTATAACTCAGTATTCGATTTTTAAAGATACAAAAGAGTATTGCAAAATGAAATTAAAATCTATTTTGCGATACTCTTTTACATAATTATTTGATGTTGTTTTTTTCGATATAATTTAAAAGAGCCTCGCAGCCTTCGATTATATCGTTGTATGTATCTTCAAAATTTCCAGTGTACCAAGGATCAGCGATATTTCTTGGATTATCTGAGAAATCTAATAAAAGCTTGATTTTATTATCCTTATCATTTGGTATAATACGAGATAAATTTCTAATATTATTGTTGTCCATACAAAGTATAAAATCGTATTTATCGTAATCTGATTTAGTTATTTGAGTGGCTTTTCTAGGTGTAAAAGGTACACCAACTTTTTTTAGCTTGTTTTTAGTTCCGTAATGTATATCGTTACCTATTTCTTCTCTACTAGTAGCAGAGGATTCTATGTGAAAATTATGAGATATTTTGCGTTTTGCAACCATATCCTTTAGTATAAATTCTGCCATAGGTGAACGACAAATATTCCCGTGGCATACAAACATAATATTTATCATTATATGTGCTCCTATCTATTTTATATTTAAAAATAATGATAATATAATTTTGAAATTTTGACAAATTGCAATATGATTATTTTCAAATATAATAATATAAAATAAAAAATGATGTAGTTTTACATTATTATATTTTATGATAGACTTAAATCATAGGTATCCAAAAAATTGTGTTAGAAAATAATATTAGAAGGGACGTATGAATATGATTAAAGAATTTGATGGAATCAAGCCTGAAATCGACGAATCTGTTTTTGTGGCAGAGAGTGCGGATATTATAGGTGATGTAAAAATAGGAAAAAATTCAAGCGTATGGTACAATACTGTTCTTAGAGGTGATGAACACGCTATAAGAATAGGAGAAAACACTAATATACAAGATGGTACTGTAGTACATGTTGGTTGGGATACAGACACTATTATAGGGGATAATGTGACAGTAGGACATAATGCTCTAGTTCATGGATGTACTATAGGAAACAACAGTCTTGTAGGTATGGGAGCTATAGTTTTAAATGGCGCTGAAATAGGCGAATTTTGTATGATAGGAGCTGGAGCTTTAGTGACTCAAAATAAAAAGTTCCCAGATGGAACTCTTATAATAGGCTCTCCTGCAAAAGCTGTAAGAGAATTGACTGAAGAGGAAAAACAAAGTTTAATAAAATCTGCAAATGATTATTATGAAACTGCTCAAAAACATAAATAATTAAAGCGATAAATGGAGATAGTATTATAATGCTATGTCCATTTTTTGAATAAAAATAGGGGGAATTGGAAGATGAAATTTGATAAAGAATTATGGGAAAAGGTTACAGAATACCACGGACATAAATGTCCAGGAATAGCTATGGGATTTAAGATGTGTGAAGCAGCGATTTTAGAGATGGATGCAAATCCTTCAGAAGATGAAATAGTTTGTATATCTGAAAATAAGACTTGTCCAGTAGATGCTGTGAGATATATATTTGGATGTACTGAAGACAATCAAAAATTGGAAATTAGACCATCAGACGACCTAGCTTTTTCATTTTTTAATAAGACAAATGGCGAAAAATTGAAGGTACAATTAAAAGAGTTAAATAAAGATAAAAAAATGGATAAAAATGAATTTATGGATTATATATTAAATGCAAATGCATTTGATTTAGTTGTATTTTCAGATCCTGTGTTTGAATTTTAATAGATAATTAAAGTGGAGGTGGGGATTTATGTTTATTGATAAAATAAAAGAGATTTGGGAAAATGATACTGCAAATAGTGCGGCTGCGATTGATTTATGG
>NZ_JALEXO010000161.1 GCF_022780145.1 Intestinibacter sp. | reverse complement strand
CTTTGCTAATTCGTTTAAAACCTTTCTCCATAATTTAGAGCTGTCAAGAACGTTGGCTTTATCTACACAAGTTAATTTTTTATTTCTTATCATCGCTGTTTCAAAAGCTTTTTTACCTATTCTTCTGATTTCATTTTCGTCGTATTTTTCTACATCGTATGCAAATTCAACGCCGTCTTCTACGCCTGTTTTTCTTTCGCCGAAGTAAATTCCACCTGTAAGCTCTCTTACAACTACAAAGTCTACACCTTTTTCGACTATGTCAGCTCTAAGTGGGGATGCTTCCTTGATGCTTTCGTGCATAGTTGCAGGTCTTAAATTTACAAATAATCCAAGTCCTGATCTAAGTGCTAGTAAGCCTTTTTCTGGTCTTCTTTCACTTGGTATGTTGTCCCATTTTGGTCCACCAACTGCGCCTAGAAGAACTGCATCACTTTTTTTACATGTATCTAAAGATTCTTCAGGAAGTGGAACTCCTGTAGCATCTATAGCTGCTCCACCACCTAAAACATTTGTACATTCAAATTTATGGTTGTATTTTTCACCTATTTTATTTAAAACTTTTATTCCTTCGTCTATAATTTCAGGACCTACACCGTCCCCTTTTATAACTGCTATTTTAAAATCCATTTATAATAATCCCCCTGGTTGACTTATTTATTTTTTCTCTATAGATTTAATTAAACCACCATTTTGAATTATGTTTTGCATAAATTCTGGGAATGGTTCTGCTTGGTAAGTTTCACCCTTTGTCACATTTTTGATTATACCTGTGTTAAAATCTATTTCAACCTTGTCGCCTTCTTCAATTCCCTTTGCTGCTTCATCACATTCAAGAATTGGAAGCCCTATATTTATCGCATTTCTGTAGAAAATTCTAGCAAAAGTAGATGCGATTACACATGAAATGCCACTTTCTTTTATAGCTATTGGAGCGTGTTCTCTTGAAGAACCACATCCAAAGTTTTTATTTGCTACTATGATATCTCCTTCTTGTACCTTTTTAGCGAATTCTGTATCTATATCCTCCATGCAGTGAGATGCTAATTCCTTCATATCAGGTGTATTTAAGTATCTCGCTGGTATAATTACGTCTGTATCTATATTATCTCCATATTTAAAAACTTTTCCACTTGCTAACATTATTCTTCCCCTCCACAAACTTCACTTGGTGATGATATTTTTCCTGTTATTGCAGATGCTGCTGCAACTGCTGGACTTGCTAAGTAAATTTCTGATTCTGTATGTCCCATTCTACCTACAAAGTTTCTATTTGTAGTTGATACTGCTCTTTCTCCTGCTGCTAGTATACCCATATGCCCACCTAAGCATGGTCCACATGTTGGTGTTGAAATTGCAGCTCCTGCAAGTACCATATCAGTTATATATCCTTTTTCTATTGCTTCAAGATAGATTGCTTGTGTTCCTGGGAAAACTATACATCTTACATCATCAGCAACTTTTTTACCTTTTAATATTTCTGCAGCTATTCTCATATCTTCTATTCTACCATTTGTACAAGAACCGATTACTACTTGATCTATTTTTATATCTTCAGTTATTTCATCAGTAGTTTTTGTATTTTCTGGTAGATGTGGGAATGCTACTGTTGGTTTTAATTTACTTAAATCTATTTCAATCACTCTGTCGTATTCAGCATCTTCGTCTGCTTCGTATACAGTTGGATTTTTTTCTATAGTTGCACATGGATGAGCTGCCATGTATTCTTTAGTTTTTTCGTCAACAGGGAATATACCATTTTTAGCCCCTGCTTCTATAGCCATATTACAAATTGTGAATCTATCGTCCATTGATAAGTAACCAACACCGTCTCCTGTGAATTCCATTGACATATATCTAGCTCCGTCAACTCCTATTTCACCGATTATGTGAAGGATTATATCTTTACCACTTATCCATTTAGCTGGTTTGTTTTTAAGAACAAATTTGATTGCTCCAGGAACCTTAAACCAAGCTTTTCCTGTTGCCATACCAGCAGCCATATCAGTTGAGCCTATACCTGTTGAGAAAGCACCAAGTGCTCCATATGTACAAGTATGTGAGTCAGCTCCTATTACTACATCACCTGCTGTTACTAATCCTTTTTCTGGTAGTAAGCAGTGTTCTATACCCATTTGACCTACATCAAAGTAGTTTACTACTTCTTTTCCTCTAGCGAAAGTTCTCGCTACCTTACATTGTTCTGCACTTTTTATGTCCTTGTTTGGTGTGAAGTGGTCGCAAACTATTGTAACTTTTGTTTTGTCGAATACTTCATCTATTCCTAATTTATTAAACTCAGTTATTGCAACTGGAGTAGTTATATCATTACCTAATACTAAATCTAGGCTAGCTTCTATTAATTGTCCTTTTTTTACTTCGTCCATCCCGGCGTGTTTTGCTAGGATTTTTTGTGTCATAGTCATTCCCATCTTAGTGTCCTCCTCATTTCTATATTACTATCTATTTTAAATTTCATAGGCTATAGCTAAAAAGCTAAAGCCTATATATCTAAATACCAATTTCTATTAATCTACATTCATTTTTATGTAGCTCTTGTTTATAGCGTTCATAAGTGCAGTTATTGCAGCTGTATTTATGTTTTCAGATATTCCAACTCCGAAGTATGGTTCATTAGCACCAGTATCGATTTGTATGTAAGCAACACCTTTAACATGTGAACCTTCACCAAGAGCATGTTCATGATAATGTACGAACTTGTAATTTTTAAGTGGTTTTAATTCTTCTTCATCTTGTTCCATTAACGCATTACTGAATGCATCTACTGGTCCATTACCAGTTCCTTTTATTGTATAATTGTGGTTATTAAAGTTTATAATAGCCTCTAATTCTAGCATATTTGTAGCAACATCACCATTTTCAACATCAAATGAACCAGAATCTGCAGAGCTTATTTTATATCTAGTTAATTTGTATGGTGTTTCTATATTGATATACCATTTTTCAAATAATCCAAATATTTCTTCTGGAGAAAGCTCTTTTCCCATTGAATCTGAACGTTTCTTGACGACTTTACCAAAGTATTTTTGCATAGCTTTTGGCATATTATATCCAAATTCACTTTCCATGATATATGCTGCTCCGCCTTTACCTGATTGTGAATTTATTCTTATGATTTCTTTGTATTCTCTTCCTAAATCGTGAGGATCTAGTGGTAAATAAGGAACTTGCCAGATGTATTCATGTCTTTCTTCTCTTGCCTTCATACCTTTTCTTATAGCATCTTGATGTGATCCAGAGAAAGCTGTGAATACTAAATCTCCTACATATGGATGTCTTTCATCAATTCCTAATTTTGTACAATCTTTATATATTTCTGCTATATCGTTTATATTTGAGAAATCAAGCTCAGGATCTACACCTTGAGAGTACATATTCATACCAACTACTAATACATCTAAGTTTCCTGTTCTTTCTCCATTTCCAAATAAAGTTCCTTCTATTCTATCTGCACCTGCAAGTAATCCTAATTCAGCTGCAGCTGTTGATGTTCCTCTATCATTGTGTGGGTGTAAGCTTATTGTCACACAATCTCTATTTTTAACAGTTTTGCTAAACCATTCGATTTGATCTGCATATCTATTTGGTGTAGTCATTTCAACTGTTGATGGTAAGTTTATTATCATTTTATTTTCTGGAGTTGGTTCCCATACATCCATTACTGCTTCACATATTTCTAGTGCGTAATCCATTTCAGTTCCAGTGAAACTTTCTGGAGAATATTCAAATTGGAAATTTGTTTCTGGATATTTAGCTGCTTCTTCTTTTATTAATTTTGCCCCTTTAACAGCTATATCGATTATTTCTTGTTTATCCATATGGAAAACTACATCTCTTTGTAATACTGATGTTGAATTATATAAATGCACTATTGCGTTTTTACATCCTTTTAATGCTTCAAAAGTTTTTGTTATTAAGTGTTCTCTTGATTGAGTTAAAACTTGTACCTTTACTCCATCTGGTATTAAATTTTCATCTATTAATTTTCTTAAAAAATCGTATTCAGTCTGTGATGCAGATGGAAATCCTATTTCGATTTCTTTGAATCCAACATCTAGTAACATGTTGAACATTCTCATTTTTTGGTCTACGTTCATTGGTGTAGGTAGTGATTGATTTCCGTCTCTTA
>NZ_JALEXO010000101.1 GCF_022780145.1 Intestinibacter sp. | reverse complement strand
CGATTACTTTTTATACGATTGGCACGACAAGAATAAGCCTGTGAAATTTCACGGCTTTAGACATCCTAGAATTGCTCTAGAAAATGCATCTGAAGACTTCACTCTTACAGAAAAGGAAGAGGACATCATATTGCACCATATGTTTCCACTAAACATAACTCCTCCTGCATCTAAAGAGGCGTGGATCATATGTCTTGCCGATAAAATCTGTGCCACAGCCGAGACGTTGAGATTACAAACCCAGGATAAATTAGATAGTATCTACTCTTTTTAGGTACTATCTTTTTTTATTGACATGAGGCTTTTCTTACCTTCTAAGGAGCAAATCCTTTCTATGAATTACGATGAAAATCCATACACAGACACAGACACTGTCCTATATCCTCTAAAACAAATAATAACTCTACTTTGCAGCGCCAATCCAAACACAATAGAGATACTTGGTACTAGAAACGAGGATAGAAACCCATGGCTTCTATCCTCGTCTATATATAATTAAATGTATTTGAGGTCTATAGATTATTTACTATCCTATCATAACAGAAGTTGCTTTTACTATTGCAGTTGCTTCTTTTCCTACTTCTAATCCTAATTCTTTAACTGCTTCTAGAGTTATTGTAGCTGTTATTACCATATCGTCAGCTAATTGTAATTTTACTATTGAGTTTACAGCGCCTTCTTCTATAGCTACTATTTTTCCAGTTAATTTGTTTCTTGCACTTATGTATTGTGGATTAGTTGATATCATAACTGAAGTTGCTTTTATTACTGCAGTTGCTTCTTTTCCTACTTCTAATCTTAATTCTTCTACTGCTGCTAAGCTTATAGTAGATGTTACTACCATTTTGTTAGCTAATTCTACTTTTACTACTGCATTTACTGCACCTTTATTTAATTCTACTATTTTACCTGTTAATTTATTTTTTGCACTTAAATTCATTATTTTTGATCTCCCTTCCTTTTTTTGACAATACAAATATTACCAATTTTTATATTGTTGTCAATAACTTTTTGATATTTTTTAGAAATTTTATTTTCGTTTTATTTTATATGTGCTTTATATATTTATCATTTAAATATAAATAATTCAAAATTACATATCTATATGATTTTTAGTTGTTTTGTGTTAAAAACATTATAAAACGCTATAATTGTATAAATCTCTATAAAAACATAAATAATTATTACAAAATAGGTTCAAAATAAAAAAATAACACCAATAATGCCAATACATGACTATTATCCGTGTTATTTTTATCTATTTTTATTTATAATGTACAAAACAAATTTAATCAATTATTTTAAAATTATGCTGCTTTTTCCTTTATTTGTTTAATAATTTTTGTATTTGCTCTTAACATAAGTACAACTGCCACAATTAGTGCCACGGCTTCTGCTATTGGGAAGGCAAACCAGATCATAAATGTCGCATTTTCGAATTTTGTAAAAAACCATGCAAGCGGTAAAACTACTACAAATAATCTAAGCAACGATACGACAAGCGAATCTATTCCACAGTCCAATGCCTGGAAAACACCTTGAATGGCTATGTTTCCGCCGGCAAATAAAAATCCAGTCGCTATAATTCTAGTCGCCAACACACATAGTGCCTCTGTTTCACTCGACATAGCAAATAATCCAATTAGCGGTTCTGCAAATAATTCCAATCCGACTATACCGACAAACATAACTATTTCTATATAAAGTATACCATAGAAAATACCCTGTTTCACTCGTTTCTTATCGCTCATTCCAAAATTAAACGAAATAATCGGCGTAATCGCATCTCTCAAGCCAAATCCAGCGAAAAATATAAACTGTTGAATCTTATAGAAAATACCATAAGCTGTTACAGCAGCCATCGAAACAGTACCAAAGATGATATTTACACCATAAGTCATAAAAGACATCAGCGCTTGCATTATAATCGCAGGCAAACCGATAGAATATATTTCTTCTACAATAATCCATTTTAATTTTAAATACTTTAATCCATGGTTAACCTCTGTGTTTTTTCTATAATGAAAATACATCGCTACAAGCAATGAAACAATTTGACCGATTACTGTCGCATAAGCAGCACCTTCGATTCGCATCTCTGGAAGCCCCAAATACCCAAATATCAAAATAGGGTCTAACACAATATTTACTACTGCCCCAGATATTTGAGCTATTGTAGAGTACACAGTTTTTCCTGTAGCCTGTAGTAATTTTTCATAAATCGAAAACATAACCATACCAAATGATACAATGCAGCATATTGAAAGATATGATCTACCCATTCCAAGTACAATCGCATCGTTTGTTTGGCTTCCTATGTATGCATTCACCCCAAATAATCCAAATAGTAAAAACACAGCATAGATGATGATGCCTAATGTTATACCATTTCCTGCCACCTTTGCCACCTTTTCGTCGTCCCTCTGACCTAAGCTTCTAGCCAAAAGTGCATTTACACCTACTCCTGTACCGATTCCAAACGCGACGATTAGCATTTGTATCGGAAATGCCAATGTAAGTGCGTTTACTGCATACTCACCTAAATTTGCGATGCTCGGGTCGCTAATTCTCGCCACGAACATGCTATCTACAATATTATAGCAGGCTTGCAATACCATAGATAAAACCATCGG
>NZ_JALEXO010000096.1 GCF_022780145.1 Intestinibacter sp. | reverse complement strand
ATGTAATAAATAAAAAATGGTCAGAAAAACAAATGGAATTGCTTGAAATACCTATGGAAATGCTACCAAAAATCGTTAAGCCTTGGGATATCATAGGTCATCTATGCGAAGAAATGGCCGAGACTCTAGGTATACCAGCTGGAATTCCTATTGTCGCAGGTGCAGGTGATACTATGCAATCAAACATAGCTTGCGGAATATTAGAATCAAACATGGCATCTGATGTAGCTGGAACTTGCGCGATGTTTACAGTTACTACTGACGGTATAAACGAAAAGCTAAGTACTAAGGATTCAGGATTGATATTCTGCAGTGGAACACTTCCAGATACTTATTTTTACTGGGGATATATAAGAACAGGTGGATTGTCACTTAGATGGTTTAGAGATAATATTTGTGATAAGGTAGATGATTCAGCATATTACGACGTGCTACAGGAAAGAGCTGAAAAAGTAAAACCGGGATGTGACGGAGTTTTATTTCTTCCATATCTACAAGGTGGATCTGTCGGAATCGAAAATGCAAGTGGTGCATTTTTGAACTTAACTACAAACACTGACCAAGGTATAATGTGGAGAGCAGTATTGGAGGCTATCGGATACGACTATATTAATGTTGCAGATATGTATAGAGCTGCTGGTTGTAACTTAGACAAAATTGTCGTTACAGAAGGTGGAAGTAAGAGCAGTCTATGGAATCAAATAAAGGCTGATATGCTAGGCAGTGAGGTTGTGACTCTTGAAAATGTAGAGGGTGCTGTGCTTTCTGATGCTATCTTGGCTGCTTATGCTGTTGGGGATATAGATGATTTGAAAAAGGCACTTCTAGATGTAGTTAAGATCAAGAGAGTTTATACTCCTAATCCAGAGAATACTAAGTATTATAGAAAGATGTTTGGAATTCAACAACAGATAATTAGAAGCGATATGAAGAGTGTTTTTACTCAATTGGAAAAAATGAGAAACTTATAAATAAGGCTATAAAATTATAATCAAATAATTATAAATTGTAACTATAAATTCAAAAAATACCTATCTGAGTTGCTTAGATAGGTATAATAATTTTATTTCAAATATTTATAAATTTTGCTGTGTGTATTATATTTTATATGCTACACTATAATTAGGAAGTTTAAAAAAGTGAAAGATTTTAAAGTTTAAATGATTAAATATAGTTGGTCTATATTAAAAAAATGACTTTAAAAAATAAAGTGAATATAATTATTAGATTTATTAAAAAATCTAAGTCGCACGCACCAGTAATACCAACGGTTTGAGGCACTTTTAGGTATGTATAATAAAATTTATATGTAAGGAAAAAGTTGTACCCCGAAACGGGGGTCTGAAACCTAGTAACTGCAAGGGCTAAAAATTTAGGGGTTAAAAGAGCTCTTCCCTAAGGGGAATTGAAACCAACGATCAACATGTCCTATATCATAAATAAATATTTGTTTTTTGTTTATAAAATTTAGAATTGAAACCAACGAGCTACGTACCCTAAAACAATGACTTTGTTTAATAAGGTATTTTTCCTGAGGAAAATTGAAATATTTAATATTTCTTTTTTAAAAAAATATACTTTTAACTTTAAACACAACAAAAAGACTATTAATCGTATTTACGAATATAAGTCTTTTTATTTTTTTGATTAAATAACTAAAATAATTTATTTTATAATATACTTTTAATAAATATATACATTGATAGGTGAGGTATATAATATTATTATATAAATAAGTAATAAATATAATTATAATAAATAGAATTTTATATAAATAATTTATAATACCAGTAGAATTGACTTAAATAGAAACAATATATCAGCAAAGGAGGGATAGCATTGTCTATAACATCAGATTTATTGAGAGGTCATACTGATACAATTATCTTATCTCAACTGATAAAGGGAGATACATATGGATATGCGATCAACAAGGTCATAAAAGAGAAGACAAATAATATGTATGAATTAAAGGAGGCGACATTATATTCAGCTTTTAGGAGACTTGAAAAATTAGGATACATATCTTCTTATTGGGGAAATGAAGATAAAGGAGCTAGAAGAAGATATTATACGATTACTGAATTAGGCATAAAAGCTTATGAACAAAATAAAATAGATTGGGAAGAAGCAAAAAATTTAATCGATAGTTTAATTGGGGAGGAAAAATAAAAATGCTTACTAAATACAATTTAAAAATTGAGGAATATGTAGACGAATTATTTGAAAATGCACCAAACAATAAAAAGTCTATGGAATTTAAAGAAGAATTGCTTGCAAACCTACTTGAAAAATACAACGATTTAGTTGAATCAGGTATGGAGAGAGAAGCAGCATATAATAAAGTTGTAGGTAGTATAGGAAACATAGATGATTTATTTGAAGATGATGCGATAAAAGAAACAAAGGAAAGCTCTGATAAGAAAAAATACGCTAGAAATATTGCAATAGCAGTAATGATGTATATTTTATGTCCAGTGAGCGTAATACTTAGCGATGCATGGGGAAATGAAACTTTAGGGATAGTGATAATGTTTGTATTAATAGCAGGTGCAACTGGCTTGATTATTTATACAAACATGAGTAGACCTAAATATAATAAACAAGATGATACAATAGTAGAGGAATTTAAAGAATGGCAAAGTACAAAATCTAGCAACTACAGAGCATATAAATCAATAAAAAGCGCTATTACATCAATAACAGTAGTTGTGTATTTATTGGTTAGTTTCTTAACTTTCCAATGGTGGATTACATGGATAATATTCTTAATAGGTGGAGCAGTAGAAAAAGCTGTGAAGGCATATTTTGAAATGAAGGAGATTTAGGTTATGGATAATAAAAAATACAACAAAATAGAGATGATAGCTTGGTCTGTAGTCGCAGTAGTGTTGACAGTGGTTTTGGTCGTTTTTCTGCAAAAAAATTCGTTTGGAATAGATGGATTGTTTAAAATGAATTCTAATGGAGAAATGAAGCCTGTTAGTGAATATACTATAAAGGATGTTGATGAGTTAAAAAATATATCTGTAGATTTTAGCCAAGGCAAAATAAAATTAACCGAAAGTAAGGACGACAATATTTATGTTATATTTAAAGCTGATAAGGATATTGAAGGTGAAAAATATTTAGAAGTAGAACAAAAATCAGATGCTTTGGAGATAAATAGTGTAAATAAAAACAAGCTTAAACTTTTAAATAATACATCTATGAAAATAGAGCTTCAAATACCTAAATCATACAACCAAAATATTTATATAAGCACATCTGTAGGCGATACTGTATTTGATAAAGACCTAGACATAAAGGATTTAACAGTTAAAAGTAACGTTGGCGATATTAAATTGAATAAAGCTATAAAATGCGAGTCATATGATATACAAAATGACACAGGAGATATTAAAGTTTATAGCATCGATGGTGCAGGAAGTATCGAATCTGATGTGGGAGATGTGAAATGTGGCATATATGGAATAAAAGGAGATATAGACATAGTCTCTAATATAGGAAATATTAAATTGAATGTTTCTAGAGATTTAGCATTTAAATTTAAATCAGATAAGGAGCCTGAAGATATAGATATAGATTTTAACAAGGTTTCAAAAGACGACGATAATTTTTACGGCGAATATGGAAAAAATCCTTCATATACTATCGATGTTAAGAGTGATATTGGAGATATAGATTTACAATATAAATAGAAATAAAGTAAAGGCTGAAGCAAAATAATTTTGTGTTCAGCCTTTAATGTTTTGCTGTACAGTTGACAAATAAAAATTATGTATAATATAATTGTATTATAGTATTAATACAATTAGTAATCTATATTATATAAAAAGGAGAAAAAAATGGAATTAATTGAAATAATGAAAAATAGACGAAGTGTAAGACAATATACACAAGAAGCTATACCAGAAGAAAAATTAGAAAAAATACTACAAGCAGGACTATTATCTGCTTCTGGTCGTGCGAGACGTCCATGGGAATTTATAGTTGTACGCGACAAAGAAACTTTAAAAAAGATGTCAGAATGTAGAGTGGGTTCAGCTAAAATGCTAGAAGGAGCCGACACATCGATTGTTGTAATCGCGGATCCAGAAAAAACAGATGTATGGACAGAAGATTGTTCAATTGCTATGTCAAATATGCATCTTATGGCTGATAGCTTAGGTGTTGGAAGCTGTTGGATTCAAGGCCGTCTAAGAGAAGCACCAGATGGAAGAACAACAGAGGAATATCTGAGAGAGTTGTTACAATTTCCAGATGGATATAAGCTTGAGGCGATTTTATCTCTCGGAATTGCGAATAAACACCCAGAACCACATAGTATGGAAGATTTGCTTATGGATAAAATACATAGAGAAAAATATTAGTATATTTATTTTGGAGGATATATGGGAAAAAAGGATAGAAAATTAACCAAGGCAGAGGAAAAGAGAAAGAAAATATACGAAGAAGAAAAGCAAAAACTAATCGATGCTGGGTATACAGAAAAGGATTTAACTATAGGAGTAGTATATGCAAATGTGATGGCATTCGTTTTGGGATTGCCGATAATTATAGTATTGGGGATATTATTTTTTAAATATAATTTGGGTAATTCTGAGATGAGTTTTACATTTACAATAAAAGAAAGCGTGATATTTTTAATAACACTTTTAGTTTTAATTGTTGTACATGAATTAATTCACGGTGCATTTTGGGCGATTTTTGCAAAGAATCACTTAAAATCTATAGAATTTGGTTTTATGGCGCAATATTTAACACCTTATTGCTGTTGCAAAGAGGTCTTGACAAAGGGTCAGTATATAATCGGAGGAATTATGCCTACTGTGATTTTAGGGCTAATACCGGCTGTAGTGTCTATTTTTACTGGCTCATGGCTTGTATTCGCGATAGGTTGTATTATGATTTTGTCAGGCGGTGGAGATATGACTATAATATTGAAATTAATTATGTACCGCAGCCAAAAACAAGAGGTATTATATATGGATCATCCTTATGAATGCGGGCTTGTTGTATTTGAACGATAAGTTGTATTATAATATTTTTATAACACTGATAAATGTGTAAGAGGAGATTAGGGAGGTAATAAAATGATAATCGATTTTGATAAAATTGAAGAAAAAGCAATACCAAATTTCAAAGGTGGAGAAAAAGAATTCCATGCAAAAATGAATGTAGATGAAAAAAATAAAATAATAAGCGGTAAATTATTGCCAGGTGCATCTATAGGATTACATACTCATGAAACTAACAGCGAAATAATATTCTTCAAATCAGGAACAGGAAAGGTAATATACGATGGAGTAGAAGAAAGAGTAGAAGCTGGAGTATGCCATTATTGTCCACAAGGTCATTCTCATACATTAATAAATGATAGTGACGCTGAATTAACTTTCTGTGCTGTTATACCAGAACATCATTAATTACATTAAAAAATAAGTTGACAAATAAAATTAAAATATGCTACGATTTTCTCATAAAAATGAATATTATTATGATATTAAGTGGTCAAATTTCTCAGGAGGTTTGAATAAAAGGAAATTAGGTTAGAATCCTAAGCGATCCGGTCACTGTAATCTAGGGAGCAATACTTAATATATCCATTGCATGCCATTTGTATGTGAGAAGGAAAGTAACGCGTTGATCTGTAAGCCAGGAAGCCTGCTTAATATTAGTTTCTAGGAGAGCTTCCGCGAGAGCGCCACCTATATATCATGATAATCAAGGGATTAGTCTATACTTTTTTAGGCTTTAGAAATTTATTTAAAGTAGATTTTTAGATAAAAGAGTAAGATTGTACTTTGATTTGGATAAGATATTAGCGGTGTCTACTTTGTTTGAAGTAGACACTTTTTATTTGGTTTAATATTTATTTTATTAGGCTATTTATGTTTTAACTCTCCTCAAAGCAAATCTATTTGCATAAAATTCATTTTTATATACATTTATTCTAATTTTCAATTAATTAAATTTATAAAAGATGGAGGCAAAATTATGCAAGCAACACAAAACAAAAAAGCAAATCAAAACAATTTATTTGAAAAAGTGTTTAAATTAAGTGAACACAACACAAACGTAAAAACAGAAGTAATCGCAGGTATTACGACATTTATGACAATGGCGTATATATTAGCAGTAAACTCAAACATGCTATCACAAGCAGGAATGGATGCCGGTGCAGTATTTGTTGCTACTGCATTATCAGCAACAGTATCTACTTTAGTTATGGCATTTTTATCAAATTATCCAATAGCATTGGCGCCAGGTATGGGACTTAACGCATTCTTTGCATATACAGTAGTTTTACAAATGGGATATTCTTGGCAAATGGCGTTGTTGGGAGTATTTATAGAAGGTATCTTATTTATAATTTTGACAGTTACAAATTTAAGAGAGCAAATAATAAATTGTATTCCTAATGTTTTAAAAAATGCAGTTACAGCTGGAGTTGGTTTATTCATAGCAGCAATAGGTATGAGCAATGCAGGACTTATAAGTATGCAAACAGGAACATTATCACTTGGCAGTATGCATGATCCACTTGTAGTGTTGACGGTTGCGGGATTAGTTATAGCGGCGATTTTAGTATGTAGAAATGTAAAAGGTGCTTTACTTATATCTATATTATTGACATCAGCAATAGGTATGATAACTGGGATAGTAGCTCTACCTACACAAGTATTTTCACTTAATATTCCTTCATTAAAACCGACTTTTATGCAGGCTTTCTCAGTGCCAATGAATCAAATATTTAGCTTAGATATGGTAATAGTCGTATTTACTTTTTTATTTATGGATTTATTTGATACAGTTGGATTTTTAGTAGGAATTGCATCTAAGGGTAATTTAATAGATGAAGAAGGGAAAATACCTAAAGCAAAACAAGCAATGCTTGCTGATGCGATAGGAACTACAGTAGGTGCTATGCTTGGAACATCAACTGTTACTTGCTATATGGAAAGCTCAGCAGGTATAAGTGAAGGTGGAAAAACAGGACTTACAGCTTTCACAGTTGCGATATTATTTATTTTATCTTTATTCCTAGCACCATTATTTATATCAATTCCATCACAAGCTACAGGAGCTGCTCTTATAGTAGTAGGTGTTATGATGGCAGGTTGCTTTAAGGAAATAGATTTTGAAGATTATACAAATGCAATTCCAGCATTTTTAACTTTCATATTAATGCCACTTACTAATAGTGTTGCAGACGGAATAATATTTGGTGTAGTATCTTATACTTTATTAAAATTAGTTACAAATAAAAAAGAAGAAATAAATATTTCATTAATAGTTTTGACAATAATCTTTATATGTAGATTTGTATTTTTAAAATAATTAGTATGGATAAATGCTGTTGTATAAATTCGACTTGAGCTTGTACAATGGCATTTTTAATTATCTAAATTTCAAAAAGTTTTTAAAATGTTGCCACAATATAGTAAAAAAAAGGTAAAATATTATATATGAAAGCTACTATCGTAAAATAATTTTATTATAGATTATTTAGTTCGGAAATTACATGATAAATAATGGAAAAATTAAAAAAAAAAGAAATAAAAATTTCGTTTTATGAAAATATGTATTGATAAAACGTGAATATTAATATAAAATACAAATGTATAGTTCGCTAAAATGAAAAAAACATCGAACTTTCATAGGATTTATTTAAATAAAAAATTAATTAAAACTTTTTAATTTAAGGTAAAAATAAAGTTTATGTAAATATATTATTAATGAAGGAGGACTACGTATGAAGGTTGCAATCGTAATGGGATCTAAATCAGATTATCCTAAGTTAGAAGAAGGTATAAACTTTTTAAGAAAATATGGAATAGAAGTAGTTGTGAGAATATTATCAGCTCACAGAACACCAAAGGAATTAGTTTCTTTTATAGAATCAATCGATGGGGAAGCTGATGTTATAATAGCAGCAGCAGGAAAGGCAGCTCACTTACCAGGTGTTATAGCAGCATCTACATTAATACCAGTAGTCGGACTACCAATCAAATCATCTACTATGGACGGTATGGATTCATTATTATCTATGGTTCAAATGCCAAAAGGAATACCAGTGGCTACAGTAACTATAGATTCAGGATTAAACGCAGCATTAATGGCAATGCAAATAATGAGTATCAAATATCCAAAATTAAAAGAAGACTTAAAAGCATACAGACAAGAAATGGCTCAAAAAGTATTAGATGACGATAGAAGCATAAATCAATAATCGTAAAGTAATATCAAAAATATAATTATATAATTATAGAAGACAATAATAAAAAATATTAAGGTAAAAGAATTGTAAAATATTAGGAGGAATAACAATGTTATTATATGAAGGAAAAGCAAAACAAGTTTACAGTACAGATAATGAAAATGAATATGTAGTTTACTACAAAGATGATGCAACTGCATTCAACGGAGAAAAGAAAGCATCAATAGCATCAAAAGGTATATTAAACAACAAAATATGTACAATAATGTTCGAAACATTAGAAAAAGCAGGAATAAAAACTCACTTTATAAAAGCTTTATCAGACAGAGAACAATTAGTAAAAAAAGTTACAATATTACCATTAGAAGTTATAGTAAGAAATATAACAGCAGGTTCTTTCTGTAAGAGATACGGAGTAGAAGAAGGAATAGTATTAGACAAACCAATATTTGAAATGTCATACAAAAATGACGAATATGGAGACCCACTTATAAATGATGATCACGCCGTAGCATTAAAATTAGCAACTCAAGAAGAAATAGATTACGTTAGAGAACAAACTTTAAAAATCAATGAAATAATGAAAGAATTTTTCTTAAAAATGGACCTAAAATTAGTTGACTTCAAACTAGAATTCGGAAAAGACGTAGACGGAAATATAATATTAGCAGACGAAATATCACCAGATACTTGTAGATTATGGGATGTTAACACTAATGAAAAATTAGATAAAGATAGATTTAGAAGAGATTTAGGAGATCTTGTTCAAGGTTATGAAGAAGTTCTTTCTAGAATGAATAAATAAATTTAAGTTATAGGGGGAATGTCGCATGTGTGGTATATTAGGAATTTATTCAAATAAGAATGTGTCGAAGGAGCTTTATTATGGCTTATATGCAATGCAACATAGAGGTCAAGAAAGCTGTGGTATGGCTGTTCACGATGGAAAAGAAATAAATTACAAAAAAGACATGGGCTTAGTTGGTGATGTATTTAAAGCAGCTGATTTAGAACAGCTTCCTGGAACAATGGGAATTGCTCATGTTAGATACTCAACAGCAGGTGGAAGTCATATGTATAACTGTCAACCTTTAGTTGGTTCTTTAAGAAAAAGAAACTTAGGTCTAGTTCACAATGGAAACTTAGTAAATGCTAATTATCTTAAAGAAATGCTAGAAGAAGACGGAATAATGTTTAGCGGTAAAAGTGATACAGAAGTTATTTTATATATGTTAGCTAGATATTATACAGGAGATATAGTAGAAGCTTTAAAATTAACAATGGACCAAATAAAAGGTGCTTATTCATTAGTTATACTAACTGATGAAGAATTAGTTGCTGTTAGAGACCCTCATGGATTTAGACCTCTATTACTTGGTAAAAAAGACGATGAATATATATTTGCTTCTGAAGACTGTGAAATAGAAATTCTTGGTGGAGAAGTTATAAGAGACTTAGAACCAGGAGAAATAGCAGTAGTTAAAGATGGAGAATTAAAATCATACAACTTCAGTAATAAATGTAAAACTATGAAGAAAAGCTGTATATTTGAACATGTTTACTTTGCTAGAAATGATGCAACTATAGATAAAGTAAATGCATATGAATTCAGAGTTAAATCAGGAGAAATATTATCTCAAGATGACGATGTAAAAGCAGATATGGTAGTTCCTGTTCCAGATTCAGGATGGGCAGCTGCTATAGGATATGCAAATGCTAGTGGTCTTCCTTTGACAGAAGCATTAGTAAAAAATAGATATGTAGGTAGAACATTTATAAAACCTACTCAAGAAGAAAGAGAACTTGGAGTAAAAATAAAATTAAATCCTTTAAGTAGAGTATTAAAAGGAAAATCAATAATACTTGTAGACGACTCAATAGTTAGAGGGACTACTTCAAAACAATTAGTAAAATCATTAAGAGATGCTGGAGCTAGTGAAATACATCTAAGAATAACATCTCCTCCAGTTAAATATTCTTGCTATTATGGTATAGATACTCCAAATCGTTCTAAATTAATAGCTGCAACAAAGAATTTAGAAGAAATGAGAGAATATATAGGTTGCGATACACTAAAATTCTTAGACATAGATAAGATGATGAGCGCAGTTGGAGAAGGCAATGAATTTAAATTCTGTAAAGCTTGCTTCGACGGAAATTACCCAGTTAAGAAAATTGACAAGGAGGAAGAATAGTAAATGGCAAAATTAACTTACGAGCAATCAGGCGTAAATATAGATGAAGGAAATAGAGCCGTAAGCCTAATAAAAGGAAAAATAAAAGAAACTTATGATAAAAATGTTATAGGTGATTTAGGAAACTTCAGTGGTTTATATAGTTTAAAAGATTTTATGAGCATGGAAGAACCAGTGCTTCTTGCTGCAACAGATGGTGTTGGTACTAAATTAAAATTAGCTCAAATGATGGATAAACACGACACAGTTGGTATAGACTTAGTTGCAATGAGTGTTAACGACTTAATATGCCAAGGTGCTAAACCATTATTATTCTTAGACTATATAGCAATAGGAAAATTAGTTCCAGAACATATAGATCAAATAGTAGCAGGTGTTGCTAACGGATGCAAAATGTCTGGATGCGCATTAATCGGTGGTGAAACTGCTGAAATGCCAGGTATGTATGCTGAAGACGAATACGATTTAGCAGGATTTGCTGTTGGTATAGCTGATAAAGCTAAAATAGTATCAGGACAAGATGTAAAAGCAGGAGATGTATTAGTTGGAGTTTCTTCAAGTGGTATCCACAGTAATGGTTTCTCTTTCATCAGAAAAATATTCTTAGATACTTATCACTATGATTTAAATCAATATGTTAAAGAATTAGGAATGACAGTTGGAGAAGCTTTATTAACACCAACAAAAATATACGTAAAATTAGTATTAGACATATTAGAAAAACACAACATAAAAGCAATAGCTCATATAACTGGTGGTGGAGTTATAGAAAACATAACAAGAGTTATACCTAAAGGATTAGGATTAGATATAAAAACTGATTCATGGGAAAAACCACCAATATTCAAAATGATAGAAGGCTTCGATATAGTAGAAAAAAGAGAACTTCATAAGAGCTTCAACATGGGTATCGGACTTGTATTTATCGTAAACAAGGAAGATGCACCAGCTCTAGTTGATTACATAAATAACAGAGAAGAAGATCCAATAGATGTAGATGAAAAATATGCTGAATTAATGAAAGATAAAGCATATGTTGTTGGTGAAGTAGTAGATAGTCACGAAGGTGTTGAATTATGCTAAATATAGGCGTTTTAGTTTCTGGAGGAGGCTCTAATTTACAAGCTATAATAGATGGCTGTGAAAAAGGAGAAATAAAAGGAAATATAAAAGTAGTTATCTCTAATAAAGAGGATGCTTTTGGTCTAGAAAGAGCTAAAAAACACAATATAAGAGCTGTCTTTGAAAAAAACGAAGACGAAGTAATAAAAATATTAAAAGAAGAAAACGTAGACTTAGTAGTTTTGGCTGGTTATCTTAAGATAATCAGTCCAAAATTCGTAAGTGAATTTAGAAATAAAATGATGAATATACATCCATCATTAATTCCTTCTTTCTGTGGAGACGGATTCTACGGAGAGAGAGTTCACCAAGCTGTAATCGATTACGGAGCAAAGGTTTCAGGCGCTACAGTTCACTTTGTAAACGAAGAAGCAGATGCAGGCCCAATAATCATGCAAGATACAGTTAAGGTAATGGAT
>NZ_JALEXO010000092.1 GCF_022780145.1 Intestinibacter sp. | reverse complement strand
ATCCTCTAACGTTATATTTACTGAATTATTTCCTACATCTATTCCTATATTGAATACGAGCTCTAATTTATTTAAAGCGCTTCTCATATCTCCATTACAAGTGTTTGCTATGTATTTTAAGGCTTCATCTTCAACATTTATACTCTCATATGTATATAAATTGTTTAATTTATCTACTGCCCTTTTAAGTCCTTTATAGATATCTTCCTTTTTTATAGGCTTAAATTCAAATACTGTACTTCTACTTAAAATGGCTTTATACACCACAAAATAAGGATTATCAGCTGTACTGGCTATTAAAGTTACAGAACCCTCTTCTATTACTTCAAGTAGAGACTGTTGTTGCTTTTTATTTAACGCCTGTATCTCATCTAACATCAATATTACACCATTATATGAAAATAAATCTCTCTTGCTGTTATCTATTGCTTCTTTTATTTCTTTTACTCCACAATTAACGGCATTTAGCTTTATATATTTTTTTCCAGTAACATTTGCTATTATATTTGCTAAAGTCGTCTTTCCAGTTCCAGGTGGACCGTATAAAATCATATTTGGAATTGTTTTATTTTCTATCAGCTTATTTATTATCTTTCCCTTTCCGATTATATGCGATTGCCCTACCATATCGTCTATAGTCTCTGGTCTTAATTTATCTGCTAAAGGTTGCATATTTTTTCTCCTCATTTGGAATAATGAAAAAATCCTTCTTTAATAAAGAAGGATTTTCATCAATTTTATAGATTAATAATTATTTCTTACTTTTTTAAGTTCTGGTATTAATTTGTCATTAAGTATCTTTATGTGAGTACCCTTCATACCTAAAGATCTAGATTCAATAACACCAGCACTTTCAAATTTTCTCAAGGCATTTACTATTACTGATCTTGTTATTCCAACTCTATCAGCTATTTTACTAGCTACTAGTAGACCTTCTTTTCCATTTAATTCATTAAATATATGTTCAACTGCTTCAAGCTCAGAATAAGAAAGAGTTCCTATTGCCATTTGAACTACGGCTTTTTTACGCATTTCAATTTCTAATTCTTCGCTTTGAGATTTTAGTATTTCCATACCTATTACAGTAGCACTATATTCTGATATAACTAAATCGTCATCATTGAAAGTCTTATCGTATCTTGATAATACTAATGATCCTAATCTTTGACCGCTTCCAAGTATTGGAACTATTGTCAAGTATTTTTCACTTCTATTGTATTCATCAGGGAATAATTTGACTAACTCTTCTCCAGTTAAATTTTCTAGTGTTTCTGACACTTTAAGTAAACTATCGTTGTATTCTTTTGAAAATCTCTTTTGTTTTGTCTCTTCATCTTCTATAACAGAACTATCTTGTACGTCTGTAAGATATAGGCCTAATATTTTACCTTTTGTATTTAAAACATAAACATTAGCATCTAGAACCTCTCCTAATGTCTCAGCTAATCTATCAAAAGATACTTTAGTTCCGCTACTAGTTTGCAAAGTCTTATTTATTCTTCTAGTTTTTTGTAGCACTTCACTTGCCATATTATCCTCTCCTTAATTTAAGTCAATATAATATAAATTTATAAATCTAATCTAACTATGTCATATAATTAACAGTCTCACAATGTAATATTAACATATTTTTTTATCCAATTCAACAAATATAATTTAATATTTTAAATTTTCACGCATTTCAATAATATTGTTTTTGATTGTAATTTTATTCATCTTCAACAATTTTTTCATTTTTACATTCTTTATTTGAACAAACTATTTTCTTTCCTGATTTTGAATATTTTTCATACATATAAGAGCCACATTTCTCACAAACCTCTTCAACTGGTTTATTCCACGCTACAAAATCACACTCTGGATAATTTGAGCATCCGTAAAATACTTTATTTTTTTTACTTTTTCTCATTATCACATCTCCGTCTTTGCATTTTGGACATTTTACACCGATTTTATTTACAATAGGTCTAGTATTTTTGCATTCTGGATAATTTTTACAAGCCATAAATTTACCAAATCTACCGTATTTTATCACCATATTGGCGCCGCAAATTTCGCAAATTTCATCAGTTTCCTCATCCATATTTACTTTTTCTATTTTTTCCATAGCAATTCTAATAGCTTCCTTCAATGGTGAATAAAACTCTTCTACTACTTTTTTCCATTCTGCATTACCTTCTTCAATTTCATCTAGTTGAGATTCCATATTAGCAGTGAAATCTACATCCATGAATTTTTGAAAATTTTCATCTAGTATCTTTGTAACTATAATTCCCAATTCAGTCGGAAGTAAGCTAGTTCCGTCTTTTTCAACATATCCTCTATTTAGTATAGTAGTTATAGTCGGCGCATAAGTACTTGGTCTACCTATTCCAAGCTCTTCTAAAGTCTTTACTAAGCTAGCCTCAGTATATCTAGGTGGAGGAGATGTAAAATGTTGAGCTGGATCTTCTTTTTCTATTTTTAAATTTTCACCTTCACTTAAGCTTGGAAGTATTTTATCTTCTCTTTCTGTAAAGTTGTATATCTTTGTATATCCATCAAATTTAAGTTTAGAACCAGTTGCCTTAAACACTAAGTTTGAAATTTTACATTCGACATTTAAAACATCAAATACTGAATCCTCCATTTGACTTGCGACAAATCTTCTCCAAATCAAATTGTAAAGCTTATATTGGTCTTTGCTCAAGGAATCCTTTATGCTATCTGGTGTTCTCTCTACAGAAGTTGGTCTAATAGCTTCGTGAGCATCTTGTACTTTTTTATCATCTTTTTTAGATTTATTTTCTTTTGTTTGATTTTTATAGTAATTTTCTCCTATTGATTCTACTATATAATTCTTGGCCTTTTCCTTCGCCTCTTCTGATATTCTCTTGGAATCTGTTCTTATATAAGATATAAGACCTACAGTTCCTTCCCCTTTTATATCGATACCTTCATACAGCTCTTGTGCTACCATCATAGTCTTTTTAGTTGTAAAATTTAGTCTATTTGCAGCATCCTGTTGAAGCACACTTGTAGTAAATGGTTTTGGAGCTGATTTTCTACGACTCTTAGATTCTATTTTATTTACTACTAAATCGTTATTTTTTATTATTTCTAGAATTTCTTTTACTTGTTTTTCATTTTCTAATTCTATTTTTTTGCCGTCTTCTCCATAGAATTTTAAAGTAAACTCTTCACCATCTTTATTTTTTACAATCAAATCTATTGTCCAGTATTCCTTAGGTATGAAAGAATTGATTTCCTCTTCTCTTTCACATACTAATTTAGTTGTTACAGATTGAACCCTACCTGCACTTAAACCTTTTCTAACCTTTTGCCACAAGATAGGACTTATTTGATACCCTAAAAGTCTATCTAAAACTCTTCTTGCCTGTTGAGCATCAACTAGATTTCGATCTATACTTCTTGGATTTTTTATAGCCTTTTTGATTGCATCCTTTGTTATTTCATTAAATTCAATCCTGCATTCTTCCTTTTCATCTATATTTAAAATATAAGATAGATGCCAAGAAATTGCTTCTCCCTCTCTATCAGGGTCGGTTGCTAAATATACTTTCTTAGCCTTTTTAGCTTCTTTTTTTAGTTCTTTAATTAAATCTCCTTTTCCCCTTATATTTATATATTTAGGTTCAAAGTTATTTTCTATATCAACGCCTAATTGACTTTTAGGTAAATCTCTTACATGTCCTACAGAAGCCTTTACTGTATAGTGACTTTTTCCTAAAAACTTTTCTATTGTTTTAGCCTTAGCTGGCGATTCGACAATTACTAATGCTTTCGCCATATTTTATTACACCCCCACTTACTTTTTCGATTAAACGTTAAATCCATAAGTTTTATTTTCCATTTCAATAATATAATCGTTTATCAATAGTTCATTTATATTTGAATTTATTGTCTTTATGTCAATATCAGTATAATTACAAATATCATCTATTTTTATATTACCTTGTCTTTTCATTAAATCTAAAATTGCAATTTGCTCACAATTCAAACCCTTAATATCATATTCTATACTATCTTTAGAATTATTTAAAGAAGAAAATTTACACTCCTCCATAATATCTTTAAAATTTCTAGTTACTTTTGCGCCTTTTTCTAAAAGTTCATTACATCCTTCGCTCTTTGGAGAATTTATAGGTCCTGGTATTGCTAAAACTGATCTATTCTGCTGTAAAGCATAATTTGCAGTAGTTAAAGCACCACTACCATCTGCAGCTTCTACAACTAAAGTCCCTTTACACAGCCCGCTTATAATTCTATTTCTCTGAACAAAATTTGAAGGATATATTTTAGAACTAATAAAAAACTCTGATATTATAGATCCACCATTTTCTAAAATTTTTTCGGCTACAGGTATATTTTTAGCTGGTCTTATTTCGTCTATAGGGCCACCTAATATCGCAGCAGTTTTTCCATTTTTACCTTTCATACAAGCCATATGTGCTTCAGAATCAATTCCTAAGGCAAGTCCACTTACAATATTTACACCCACAGATGATAATTCCTTTGTTAATTTTCTAACACAATATAAACCGTATTGTGTAGGAGTTCTCGAACCTACTACAGCTAATGTCTGCTCCATTTTTAAAAAAGAAATATCTCCCTTATAAAATAATATAGGTGGAGGGAACGCAATATGCTTTAATTGTTCTGGATAATCTTCATCCTCAATGCAAACACATTGTATTTTGTTATTATATAAAATTTCTTTAATTTTATCAATTCGTGAATAGCTTCTATATTTTACTATATTTCTTAATAATTTTGAATCTAATTTTTTATTTTGAAGAATTTCCCTCTTATCTACCTCCATTAAATTTTCCAGTGATTTAAAGTCTTCTTTTAATATATCCACTTCTAATTGATTTATTCTATATATAGAACTTAAAAGCAAGTACATGTCCTTTTTTTCCATATTTTCACCTCATTTAAAATATTTGTAATAGCCCTTTCTATATGAAAAAGCCTCTAATATATGATTTTTATTTATATCTTCACTCGATTCTAAATCAGCTATAGTCCTAGCTGTTTTTAGTAATTTAGTATAGCTTCTATTGCTCAATTTATATTTGTCAAATATTTTTTTAGCAATTTGCTCGCTTTCTCTATCTAATTTGCAGTATTTATTTATTTGAGATGATTTTATTTCATCGTTGCTCTTTATATCGCTATCTTTAAATCTATTTTTTTGCATATCCTTTGCATTTTGAACTCTCTTCTTTATACTAGCAGATGATTCATTAAAATTATCCTCGCTAAATTCACCGTGTTCAATTGAATCAACTGGTAAAAATAAGTCAAATCTATCTAAAAGAGGTCCCGAAATTTTATTTTTATATCTTATTACTTCGTATGCTGAACATTTGCACGGAGTATCAGACATAAAATATCCACATGGACAAGGATTCATAGCGGCAATTATTAAAGTTTTACAAGGGTATTTTATGTAGTATTTCAATCTAGACAAGTTTATAAAACCATCTTCTATAGGCTGTCTAAGCATTTCCAGCGTTTTTCTATTAAACTCAGATAATTCGTCTAAAAATAGGATCCCTCTATGTGCCAAAACAATTTCCCCTGGAGTAGACTTCACTCCGCCTCCAATTAAAGATGTCGTCGTAGCGCTATGATGAGGAGATCTAAAGGGTCTTTTATTTACTATTCCAATATTATTGTCGATAAGTCCAGCTATACTATAAATCTTGCTTATCTCAATTTTTTCCTCCTTATCCAAATCGGGAAGTATAGTCCTAACTCTTCTAGCCATCATAGTCTTGCCTGTACCAGGAGGGCCTATTAAAATCGTATTGTGATTTCCACCAGCTGCAATTTCAAGTCCTCTTTTGACAAAGTAATTACCCTTGACATCAGAAAAATCTTCTTCATATTCTTCCTCCTTTGTATTTTTATCTATATCAGAAAATATTTGACCTAAGTTTAAATCTATTTTCCCATTTATATATCCTATACATTGTCTTAAATTTTTTACGGGAATTACTTCTATACCATCTACATAAGATGCTTCTAGTAAATTGCCATATGGTATAAATATCCTCTTATATCCCTTTTCCTTCGCACTTAAAACAATCGGTAAAACGCCTCTTATTTTCTTTAAGGTTCCGTCTAATGAAAGCTCTCCAACAAATACAGTTTTCCTAAAATAATCTATATCTCTTGTTATGTAATTTCTAAGCAATCCTATAGACATCGGCAAATCCAACAGAGAACCCTCCTTTTTTATATCTGCAGGAGATAGATTTACTACTATTCTCTTAGTCGGAAAATCAAATTCACTATTTATAATCGCCGACTTCACTCTTTCTTTTGCCTCTTTTACCTCCGTACTAGCTAGCCCCACTATATTGAAACAAGGCATACCTCTAGTAATATCGACCTCCACGTTTACTATAAAACCATCTATTCCTGATAAATTACATGAATTAATTATACTTAACATATTATTCCTTTCTTAAAACGCATTTTCTATATGGTTTATCCTCTCTTCATCGAAATAAACCTCCACAACATCAAATCTTATCTCGCAATTTTTTAAATTATTCTCTAAAATATAATACTTCGCTACAGAAGTTATCTTCTTGACCTTTTTTAAATCTACCGCTTCACAGGCGAGTCCATAATTTTTAGATGTTCTAGATTTTACTTCTACAAATACTAGCTTATTTTTAAATCTTGCAATTATATCTACCTCGCCAAATTTAGTCCTATAATTGGTACAAATTATATTCATACCTACAGAGATGAGGTATTTTTGAGCTATTTTTTCACCTATTTTTCCCTTTTTTACATTATCTAGAGATTTGAATATTTCATAATTATCCATAACTACACCTGCTATTTCCAAAATTTAATTTTCCAATATAGACTTTTTTATTTTAGTCATAAAAGTTACAATATATACACTTTTTCAGATTTTAATTGAAAATTTTTACAATTAAATATATTATAATTAATGAATACGTTTCTAATGGGGGTTAAATTATGAGTAAAAAAAGAAATTCTAAAAAAACAAGATTAAATAAAAGGGGAAAAATATTTTTAGGCTGCCTAATTGCACTTCTATTAGTTGTAGTAATAGCAGCAACCAAAATATTAAACAAACCAAATAATACATCAGTAGTTGATAACATAAATAAAACAAATACAAAAACTGAAACATATGAAGCTTCACTGACTGCATGCGGTGATGTCATGGCTCATATGCCTCAGCTTAAAGCACAGTACAACGCTTCTACTAAGGAATATTCCTTCGACAACAACTACAAATATGTAAAAAAATACGTAGAAAAATCAGATTTAGCAATAGCAAATTTAGAAACTACTCTTTGTAAAGACGATGTATATGCATACAGCTCTTACCCAACCTTTAACACACCAGATGCAATTGCAGACGCCTTAAAAAATACTGGTTTTGATTTACTATCTACTATTAACAACCACAGCTTTGATATGTCTAGCCTTGGAGTTGAACGTACATTAGCTACCCTTAAGGAAAAGGGATTTGACACTGTAGGTACTAGAGAAAACGAATCAGACGACGAATACATAATAGAAGATGTAAACAACATAAAATTAGGTATTACATCATATTCTTATGGCGAAATAAAAAACGGAACTAAATATTTAAACGGCATAAAAGTATCAAGCGACAAAACAAACTTGATGAATGTATTTAACGCTACAGATTCAGATGAAGCCTTCGATACTATCTACTCTACTGTCGAAAAATACAAAGATGACACAGATATGCAAATAGTAATCCTTCACTGGGGAGATGAATACAGCAGAACTCCTAGCACATTCCAAACAGAACTTGCACAAAAGCTTTGTGATGCCGGTGTAGATATTATAATAGGATCTCATCCTCACGTTGTTCAACCTGTTCAAATGATAAAATCAAGTGATAAAAAGCACGAAACACTAGTAATATACTCTCTTGGAAATTATATCTCAAACCAAAGAAGAGAATACTTGAGTATGTACACTGAAGACGGCCTTATGGTAAATATAGATATAAAGAAGAAAAGCGATGAAAAAGAAGCTACAGTCGAAAAAGTTACTTGTATACCTACATGGGTAGCTAAATATAGTGGTGGCTCAAATTATGTATATGAAATAATACCTATTGCAGACGATATTTTAAGCAAAACATCGTATTTAAATTCAAGCTATTTAAAACAATCTTATAAAAACACTGCTGATCAGATAAAGACAGATGATAAGATAAGTGTCATCGAAAGTCCGTTTGAAAATTAAAACAAAATATATTATATAATTAGCCTATAATTAATTCATAGGCTAATTTTTATATTATATAAATTTAATCAAAATAAATATTAGAAAGGAGTTCCTATGGATAAATCAAAATTAATCTTATACATCAGGTATATTTCACTGTTTTTAGTTTTAATCGATTATTCAAGCTATTTTAACATGTTATCTCTATCTGTTGTAACAGTCCTTCTTTTATTTTTTATAAATAATCAACTTAGATTTTTTAATTTACAAAAGCATAAAATCCAAAACTATATATCTATATTTTTAGAAATTTTTATCGTATTAACTATGTATAAATTGAGCGATCATTTTACAATATTTTATCTTATACCAATAATAATAGATATTTCATCTTTAACTATCGATAAGCTAAAATACGCATTGATTTTTATAATCTTATCAATATCTATTTTATTGCAAATAGAAAGCTCTATTATTGTTGCTGTAGAAAATTCATCGATTCTACTTATAGTTTTTTTGTTGTCGGATTATATCTACAATCAAAGTCTATCTAAATTGAATTATCAAAATTTATACGATAAGCTTAGAATTTCTGAAGATAATCTAAAAAAAGCAAATAAAGAATTAGAAATATATGCAAGTTCTATAGAAGAGCTGACTATATTAAAAGAAAGAAACAGGATTTCAAGGGAAATTCACGATAGTGTAGGTCATGCATTATCGACTACTATTATCCAATTAGGAGCATTAGAAAAGCTTCTGAAAAAAGACGAAGATTTATTTGAATTAGTACACGAGCTAAGAGAATTTGTAAATAAAAGCTATATAGATGTCAGAAATGCTGTATCAAAGCTAAAACCTACAGAATACGAAAAATACCAAAATCTATTTAAAATAGAAGAACTTATAAAACAATTTGAAAAGCTAAGCAACGTAGATGTAAAATGTACTATTTCTAAAAATACATGGCCTCTATCATCAATCCAATTTAGCTCTGTATATAGGATAATCCAAGAATCTCTATCAAACTCCTTAAAACACGGTCATGCAAGTAAAATCAAGGTTTTTATAACATTTAACAACGATAGCTGCACTATTTCTATTAAAGACAACGGTATAGGGTGTGAGAATATAAAAAAGGGCAATGGATTAAACAGCATAAGTGAACGAATCATGGAAATAGATGGGGATATTAAATTCGTAAATACAGATGACAGATTTTTGGTGCAAGGCAATTTTCCAAAATATATAAGGGGTGATTTTATTGAATAAGATAAAGGTTTTAATAGTAGACGATGAAAAGCTTATAAGAAAAGGACTTAAAATAATTTTATCTTCATATGAAGATTTAGAAATAATAGGCGATGTATCTGACGGATATGAAGCCCTTGAATTTTGCAAGCAAAACGATGTAGATGTAGTTTTGATGGATATTAGAATGAAGCTATGCGATGGTGTTTTAGGAACTAGACTTATAAAGGAATACAATCCAGATATATCAGTACTTATTTTAACTACATTTAACGATGATAAATATATAAAGGATGCGATGAATTTCGGTGCATCTGGCTACCTGTTAAAGGATAGCTCTGATGAAATACTGTACGAAGGAATAAGATCTAGCTTCACTGGAAATATAGTTTTAGATAAAAATATAATATCTAAGGTAATATCTTCTACTAGCGCTAAGCCGAATATAGACATAAGGGCTAAATACAATTTAAGTGAAAAAGAAATAAATATTATAAAGCTAATATCAAAAGGGCTTTCAAATAGAGAAATAAGCCACGAACTATTTTTATCTGAAGGAACTATAAAAAACAACATAACAAATATTTTAAATAAACTAAATCTAAGGGATAGAACTCAAATAGCTATATTTGCCTTTAAAAACGATATTGCTGAATAATTATTTTGTATTTTAAAAAGTGACATAAGTCACTTTTTTTTATTACTTTCGGTTGTAGTAGTCGCTTTAAATATATTCTAATATATTAGTATAAGAAAATTTAAATTTTGGAGGGGAAAAATGAGTATTATAAAAGTCGAAAACATAACGAAAAGATTCAAAGATAAATTAGTCCTAGACAATATAAGCTTCGACATAGAGGAAGGCGAAATATTTGGACTTATAGGACCTAATGGAGCCGGAAAATCTACCTTGATAAATATTATAACTAACCTTATGATGGCAGACAGTGGAAATGTTTTTGTAGAAGGTAAAAATCTATTAGAGGATACAATTTATATAAAATCTATAATCGGTCTAGTTCCTCAAGAGCTAGCAATAATAGAGCAGCTTACTCCTTACGACAACCTAGAGTATTTTGGTTACTTATATGGGTTGAGTGGTAAACTTTTAAAAGACAGAATAAACGAAGCCCTAGAATTTGCAGGACTTGTAGATGTCAAAAAGAAAAAAATAAGCAAGCTATCAGGTGGTATGAAAAGAAGACTGAACCTAGCTATAGCTATTTTAAATCATCCTAAAATATTGATTTTAGATGAGCCGACTGTAGGAGTAGACCCTCAATCTAGAAACCATATATTTGATTTTTTAAGAAAATTATCAAATGAAAATAACACTACTATCATATATACTTCCCACTATATGGAGGAGGTAGAACATCTTTGCTCAAAAATATTTATAATAGATGAAGGAAAGGAAATAGCATCAGGTACTCAAGATTACCTTAAATCACTTGTATTTTCAAATAAAAAATTAAATATAAAAATAGATAAGATATCTGGAGATCTTCTATTTAATTTAAAAAATCTAAAAGGAGTGGTTTCATTAGAAGAAAATGAAAATACATGTATATCGCTAGTTGTAGACGAAGATTTTTCACTTTCTAATGCAATTTCACTGATAGAATACGATAAAGGCTCTATTTCAGAAATAAATTACGAAAATCCGAGCTTAGAAGATGTATTTTTAAATCTAACTGGAAAAAATCTTAGGGATTAGGAGGTGCTACATTATGATGAAATTATACGGTTCTATTAAAATTTTATTCAAATCCATCAAAAGCACTTTTTTAATAAATTTGGCGTATTTTTTGATATTACCATTGGGCCTTGCATTTTTCATGGGAATGATAGAAGAAAAATTATACGAAAACCCTATAAAAACAGATCCAGTACCTATAACTATTGTAGACAATGATAAATCTACTTATTCTGCTTACTTTAAGGATTTTTGCAAAAATAATCTATCTGAAATTGTAAAAATAGAAAAAAACAGAGATAATTCAGACTTACAGGTGACTATTCCTAAAGGATATGAAAAACATATTTTAAATAAAACTCAGACAAATATAGAAATAAAAGAATTGTCTTCTATTAATTCTACAGCTTTAATACAAAATCTATTCGATAATTATCATGAATCAATTTACTTATCGTCAATAGAAAATAATTTAAATAAAGATAATATAGAAGAAATTTTTAATAAATCATCACTAAATACTCAACTAATAGACAGCAATATAAAGCAAAATTCATATGAATTTTTTGCTATAACTATGTTAGGATTTTTAGCCATAATATTTATAACAAATAATGTTTCTGCAAATTACCTTTCAGATTCAAATGGCTTCGTAAAAAGAAATTATTCAATGCCTATTGGAAGGATAGAGCTCTTGATGCACGATATAGTGACTTCAACTATTTATTCATTTACGTTTATTCTCTTATATGCTGTATTTTTTAGATTTTTAAAAATATCATTTACTGGAAATATCGTAATTTTAATTTCAATGATATTTGCAATTTCTCTACTTATAAGTAGCTTTACATTGTTTTTATACAACTTCTTTAATAAAGCTATAGGTCAAGGTATAGCATATGCTCTTATGATGGCACAAGTTTTATTTGGAGGTATGTTATCTGGTTTTTCAGATTTTTTAGATAAATTTTCAAATCTAAATCCATGCTATATAGTTACAGAGATGTTTACTAACTACAATGTATACAACACATTTTCTTCTGTGAGTAATTATTTATATTTATGCTTGATAATATCTGTAATTTTAATAGTTATAACTTCTTTAAAAGTAAAATACAGTTGGAGGGAGATTTAAATGAATATTATAAGACTTACATTTGCTAATTTAAAAAGATATACAAAAATACCTTCTATATTATTCTCACTTATACTAGCACCCTTAGTTGTGATAGGATTTTGTATATTCTTATCTGATGGAGTTTCAAGCTCACAATCAGGTTCACTAGAAAATATAGCTTTAGTTTGTAATTTAGAAAGCAATACTTCTGATAAATCATTAGACACTAAGTACCAAAAAGCTCTAATAAAAGAATTAGGTATTTCAAATGATTATATATACAGCTTAAATCAAAAAAATGAAGCCTTAAAACAGCTAAAAAACAATAAATTTGCAGCTGTATTTATTATAGATGACAATTTTTCAGAAATGATAAAAAACGGTCAAAAGCCTACCGTAGATGTAATCAAAACCTCAAAAGGAGGAGGTAGCTTGCTCTCTGAATCTAAAATAGAGACATTTATAAATACATCCTTGAAAAAGCAAATTGATCCAAGCTTTTCTTCAAAATATATAAAAACAAGTGTAATAGCAAAAGCAGAAAGCTCTTTAAAATCAGATTTTATGCATGTATTTTTGATATGCTACATGATATATATAAATGGAGCTATAATTTGTAAGGATTTACTAGGTTTAAAAAAATCAAATACTTTGAGAAGAATGTTATCGACTAAAAATAAGGATTTTGAGATTCTATTTTCTCTATTTCTAAGTTTATTTTTAATACAAGCATTAGTGTATACGACGACTTTAGTCGCCTGCAATATTATACTCGATATCAATATAAATACCTGTAACATATTGCTGATTTTATCAAATAGCCTACTTTGCACTGGAATTATAATGTTCTTGGCTAGACTTTGCAAAAACGAGGCCACTATTTCTTTCGCCATGGTTGGGTATGTACTTTTTAGCTTGGCTACAGCACTTCCTTCTATAACACCAAATTTAGGAATTGATATACCTTTTGTCGTAAATATATCTAAATTTATGCCTATATACTGGACTGTAGATGCCATTATAAATGAAAATTATTTTAAAAATATAATCGTATTAATGCTTTTAAGTCTTGTATTTGTAACTGCTGGAAGCTTTAAATTAAAAGAATTTGCTAAAAATTAAATTTTAAAAAAGAGGCTAAATTTAAGCCTCTTTTCTTAACTCTAATAATTGTTTAATTTATAAAATTAATAATTAAATAATACTCTTTCATCTATATCAGCTATTGTAGCACATCCAGTAAGTCTCATAGTAGCTTCAAGTTCAGATATTATCTTATTTACATAGATTTCTACACCTTCAGTGCCTCCACCGAATGAAGCAGTTACAAATGGTCTACCTATTAAAACACCATCAGCTCCTAGAGCTATTAATTTTAATACGTCTACACCTGTTCTAACACCGCCATCTGCAAGTATTATAGTTTTACCTTTTACAGCTTTAGCTATCCCTGGTAATACGTCTGCTGCCCCTGGAGTACAGTCTAAAACTCTACCACCGTGGTTAGATACAACTATTGCATCTACACCAGCTTCTACAGCTAGTATTGCTTCATCAACTGTCATAATTCCCTTTAATATGAAAGGTAATTTTGTAGCTTTCTTTAATTCTTTTATTTTATCTAAAGTTTTTGGTTCTACATTTTTTCCATGTAATGATAATGTAACTAATCCACAAGCATCTACATCTACTCCTAGAGCAAATACACCTGCATCTTCAGCTAATTTCATTTTTGAAATTATTGCTTCATTTTCCCATGGTTTTATAAATGCTATACCATCTGCATTTTTTTCTTTTAATACTTCTAGATTATCTGTTAAGAAAGTTTCTACTGCTGTATCCCCTACCATTGGATATATTCCAGCTTTTAAACATCCTTCTATTACCCATGATATATATTCTTTTTCTGAGTATTTTCCACCCATATTTAAAGTTGTTCCAGATACTGGAGCTGCAAATATAGGAGCCTTCATTTTTTTACCAAACATTTCTACTGATGTGTCAGGATTTTTTACATCGTGTAAAACTCTCATATTTATTTTGATTTTGTCTAAGCTTTTTATGTTTTCAGTGAAAGCTGAACCTGTTCCTTTTCCACCCATTCCAGGTACTTCTCCAGAACATGCTACACCGTTACATGTTTTACATACTCTACAACTTCCATTTAAATTTTCTTTTGCATTTTTTAAAACTTCCTTGTAATCCATTGCTTTATCCCCCTAAAATAATCGTTTTGAATTTTCCATGAAGACTTTTAATATTTTGTTTTCATATCATCATAATTATAACACATTTTTCAAAAAACTTTTCCTATGAATTGGAGTTATTCCAAATTTTTCGATAGCCTCGTAATGCTCCTTTGTTCCATAGCCTTTATGGTGTTTAAATCCGTATTGTGGATATATTTCATCGTACTTGTACATAAGTCTATCCCTAGTTACTTTTGCTAGTATACTCGCCGCTGCAATCGAAATTGACTTTGAATCTCCCTTTACTATAGGAAATTGTTTTATATCTAAATCAGGAATAGTGACTGCATCTAAAAGTAGATAATCTGGCTTTTTATTTAATGAATTTATAGCCTTTTTCATAGCCATATATGTAGCATTTAAAATATTGTACTCGTCTATTTCTTCATTATCTACTATACCTATGCCGTAGTCTAGAGCCTGTTTCTTTATTACATCAAATAATTCGTCTCTTTTAGCTTCAGATAACTTCTTAGAGTCATTTACATAAGGTATTTTAGTGTCTTTTTCAAAGACTACTACACTAGCTACAACAGGTCCTGCTAAAGGTCCTCTACCTGCCTCGTCAACTCCACCTATATATACATATCCATTTTTATATCCTTCATTTTCAAATGTATTTATAAGCTCAAGTCTCTCTTCTTCCTTTTTAATTTTTTCTAATTTTTTACTTAAGCTCTTTGCTAGATTTTGAACTGATTTTCTATCGTCTTGATTTAATATATCTATATACTTTTGATATTCCTCTTCTTTTAAATTTTCTATAATAGCCTTAATTTCTTTTACGCTTTTATCCTTCATACGCCACCTCTATTTTTATTGCTTAATTTTACAAATATTATATCTAAATTTATTGTACTCTATTATAATACAAAAAATCGCCAAGTAACTCAATAAAATAAATTACCTGGCGATTTGTATTTTAAATTGCTATTTCTTCATCTTCTTCTAATTCATAATTTCTATTTGATTTTATAAAGTAACCGACAAATCCACCTACAAATGTCGGAACTACCCAACAAAAACCTAGATTTGCAAGAGGTAATATATCTAAAACAGGTATATTTATACCTAAGTCATTAATTGCCATAAGTATACCCATAAAAAGCGCTGTATAAGTTGAAAATTTTACTATATTGTCGTTTTTAAAGAATTTTTTAAATATAGTCATAACTATTAAAACTATTGTCGCTGGATATATCAAGCTCAGTATTGGAGCTGAAATTTTTATTATAGAATCCACTCCTAAATTAGATATAACTAAACTGAACAAACATACTGCTACTACTAATTGTTCGTATTTTAATTTTCCGTTTGTCACATTTGAGAAATACTCCGCTGTAGCTGATGTCAGACCTATAGCTGTTGTAAGACATGCTAAGCTAACTATTATAGATAGTATTATTTTGCCTGGTGTCTTAAGTAGAGCGCTTGTTATCGCAACGATTAAAGATGATTGAGAAACATTTATATCGTATACAGATGATACTGTCGCTCCAAGATAAGTCAGCCCACCGTATACAACTGTAAGACCTACTGCAGCTACAACTCCTGCTTTTAGAAGTATATCTATTCTGTCTTTTTCTTCTTTA
>NZ_JALEXO010000088.1 GCF_022780145.1 Intestinibacter sp. | reverse complement strand
ACATGAGCCCATTTAGCTGTATAAGTTACATCCTCTGTATATGTATCCCCTGATTTGTATTCTGTAGTTGTATCATCGGTATCCTTATACCAACCTACAAATGTATATCCTTCTTTTTTAGGAGCTTCTGGTGTATAGTTTAATTGCTCATCTACATCTACTGATTTAACTACATTCTCAGTACCGTTGTCTGCATCAAATGTAACAAGTTTTTGAGAATCAGATGTAAGTTTAAAGAATTCTACATCATATGATACAGTACCGAATTCTCCTGTAGCTGTAACATTATACACACTACCATCTTCACAAGAAAATCCTGAAGGTCTAAATATTATACAACCTTGTTCTCCATAGATATTATTATCTACATAAAGATATCCTTTAGATGATTTGCCAGGAGTTAAATTCCATTCTTCATTCGTATTTTTACATGTAACCTTTACTGTTACATCTGATGAATCAGATATATAGCTACCTATAGTTAAAGACCATGGAGATTCTTCATCAAAATATTCTATAGGAGTCACTTGAGCTGGCCATGCTACCTTAGCAGTGCTCAACAGATTCTCATCATTATCATACATACTATCATTAATATACATAGTTTTGTAAATTCCAACTTGACCAAATCCAGTAGCTTTCATATTAGGATTTAATATCCATCTTCTATTTTCTACTGTTTTTATATTGCTACTATCAGCCATCCATTCATCTACAATAGTTCTGTTTAAATTGGAATAATCAGAACAAGATATACTTCCACTATTACAGCCCCCATAACCTTTATTGTATAATTCATCGCTCATACCCTCTGGTTGCGCTGGATAATATGAAATTTTTCCATTTATAGCTGATATTAATGAACCTGCTTGTGAAAATTGATTGTAGGTATCACTAAGCTCGACATCAGAAATCCCTGCTATATATCTCATTAGATTTAATGTGTCTAAGGCTGAATTCAATGTTTCGTCAGTTAATTTTCCTGGTTCATATGGTTGTGTTGTACTTGGTTGTTCTGAATATTGAGTATCGAAATCTAAATTTATATTCTTTTGTTGAACATAATTAGAGATTTCTTCCTTAGTGTGTTTTTCTACATCTAATCCCAGTGTTTCTTCTGCACTTGCAAATACTACCGATGTCAGTGTCATCGAAAAGCTTAGAGCGCTGCAAAGTAGCAATTTAGCTATTTTTTTCATAATTTTTACCTTCCTATATTTATTCAGCTGATAGCGCATTTACACTTGTTGAACCATTTTGGTATGGTGCATAAACTGTATATTCATTGCCAGCTTTATCCTTGTAAATTACGTAAGCACTTGCTGTAATTTGTCTATCAAATTGAGCTCTTGGTATACCTACTAGTGTACCTAGATAAGTTACATAGTTTTGTTTTTCATTTTCTTCGTAATTTATTTTACCTATAGATCTAGCAGCTAATTTGTTATCTACTGTTAGAGCTTCACCATCTGCTAATAAATTTGCAGGAAGTATTAAAGTTCCTTTTTCTACTATTTCATCTCCATCGTTGTAAATCTTAGTACCAAATCTTATACCGCTCTTATCGTCTACTACCTTCTTAACTTGTGCTCCAAGCATTTGAACGTGAGCCCATTTAGCTTTATATGTTACGTCTTGATCATATGTAGTACCTGATTGATATTCAGTAGTTGTATCGTCAGTATCTTTAAACCAACCTACAAAAATATATCCTTCTTTAGTTGGAGCTTCTGGTGTATAATCTAGAGCTTCACCTATATTAGCCTCCTTAACTGTTTTTTCGCCGTCATTATCGAAAGTTACGTTTACAGTTTGTTTCGTACCTTTTACTGTAATAGTAGTTTCTACTTCTTGACGATATAGTTTTTGTAAATCTTCGTTGTTTGGATACATTTCAGCGTATTTTGCGAATTTTTTACTTGAAAGAACTGATTTTATTGTAACTTGAGTATCTTTTTCAGGTCTATTTACAAGTAAGTTTTCGTAACTAACTACTGCGTTATTTGATGTATAAAATAGGTTATATCCGCTGATTCCCATGTTATCACTCGGATCGATAGCAACAGGCTCTATACCATTTCCAGTTTCATCTTTTACATCGTATACCCATTTCAAAGAACCGTCTTCATTTAAGCTAACCTCTTTAAATGCATGTAAATTATTTATTACAT
>NZ_JALEXO010000063.1 GCF_022780145.1 Intestinibacter sp. | reverse complement strand
CATAGATGCTCCATTTAATAATTCTATATTAAATACATTTCCTACACTGATAGCGCCTTGATCTGATACAATTCTTGTGAACGGATCATCTGGTTGGGCCATCCATTCATGACCATGAATTGTAAAGCTTGTATTTCTAGGCTTATCTGCTGGCATTAAAAGTCTTATTATAACTTTTTCACCTGGATATGCTTCTAATACAGGTGTTGATGGGTCTTCATGTTCTTTAGAGCTAAATACCTTAGATATATCAGGATTATGTTGTAATCTATTGAAAAATCTCTCTGATTTATAGTTAAATCCTTTTTCTCATCTATCTTCAAAATCTACAGGCTCAATAGCTAACTCATCCTCCAAAATATTTTCTGTAGATATTTCTGACTCTCCATGCTCTACAGGTTCTTCAGGTCCCTCTTCCTCTTCTACAGCAGTTTGTATTAAATTGCCTTTTTCATCCACAAGTCTTATACCATTTTGCATAAATAAAACAAATTCTCTAAACTTCTCATTTTTACCTGCAGATACTAGCACCTGTTCTTGATGATTGGCTTTATATCCATTATCATAAGAACTGTGTATTTTGGAACCTTCAGGCTCTATTATTATCGCTCCGAATAACCCGTGATATCTATGGTTTCTTATATCAGTAAAAGATGATAATAGGCAAGTTCCATATTCCTCATCTGCATACCATAGATATGTTTTACTTTCTCCTGGTGCTACAGTTTGTTCTACGTTGTTGTATCCTATATTTACACCGCTATCCTTTACTGGATCGAATCTTAAAAATTGTGTACTAATTCCCACTCTCATAGATGGAGTTATTTCTTTATCTACTGGCACACCTGGATATTTTAAAAATGGTATTTGTTCATTGAAGCAATTAGTCAAAGTTATTTTTATATATTCGCCTTTATTTGCTCTCAATATTAAAAGCTTAGGTTCTATTTTCCCACTTATTATATCGTCTTTAATTTCATATGGTACAAATAATAGACCGTATGGATCGTGATCTTTATATTTATTATAGATTAAATCTTTTTGTATGGCTGCTATGTGGAATTCTCTTACTTTTTTATATGGGCAATGTTTACTCTTAATCATACAATCCTTAATTTCGTCTTTATAGGATTTAACTTTATCAAATGAGCATTTTTTACAGCTATCAATAGGAATTAACTTATGATTTTTATTTTTGTATACTCTTATTATTCCCCAAAGTCCTAGCCACAAGTCGTCTTGACCTCCGAAATAGTAAATATAATCACCTGGTTTGTAATCATCAGTTATTCTTATATTAAACGCTTCTGATATTCCTAGAGTTTGAGCTTGAACTAATGGTGATTTTCTATCTGTTATTTCCTTTCTCCATTTCATTCCGTGTATATTAAAAATATGCTGTTCTTCCTGAGCACCGTCTAATAATCTTATAACTATTTCTTCTCCTGGATATGTTTCAAGAATTGGTGTAACTGGATCTCCATGCATATTTGAATTAAATACATCTGATGGATCATCGTATTTATCGTTTAATCTTTCTCTCAATGGTTCAGATTTATAGTTTATACCCATTACACCTGGATCATCATGAGAACCTGCAAATGGAGGTGGATTTAATGCCTTGCCATGTCTATCGAATAATAATGCAAAATCATGGACAAATAATCCAAACTCTCTAAAAGCTCTACCTGAAGGCGTTTTTATTACAGCTTTTGTTCCATATTTTATTCGTTTACCTGTTTGTGGATCGTGATATGTCGATCCCTTAGGTTCTATTATAAGTCCTCCAAACAATCCATGCTGTTGATGTGAATTTGGGTTTAGGTGGTCATGGAAAAAACATGTATTTAATTCTTCATTAGCATAATATCGTTCTACTAAAGTTTCTCCATAAAAAACAGAAGCTATATTATTATATCCATTTGCACCACCATCTGAAGTTATAACATCAAATTTAACTAAATGAACATGGAAACTTACGTTGTCTGTTAATGTCTTCAATTGAAACTCTGTCGCTGGTAGTGTTTCTGGTAAAAAATTAGTCAGTCTAACCTCTATACAATCACCCTTGTTAGCTCTTATTACTAACGGTTCTACATCTACATATCTATTTTCTATTGCATCTATATATTCTTTAACTAATTCTTCCCTATTTTTAATTGTAACTCTACACCCGGTATACTCTTCTATTTGCTCTTTTAGCACATAAAATCTTCCAACTGGATCATGCCAATGAGCATCATTGTAAACTAATTTTGCCTGTAGCGCAAATATTTCAAATACAACATCTGGAGCTTTTGCCTTCCATTCACAATTACAATGCTTATCACTACAAGGCTGTGCATATAAAGCTCCCTTAGAATAATTTTCTACAAAGTTGTCTCTTTCAAGTTCAGTTGGGCATATTTTATTTTCACCCTTTTGATTTAAAATTCCTAAAGGTGGTTGTTTAGGTCTTTCTCCAAATTCTCCATTTATAAAGTTGTAAAATCCTGGATGATGCAAACTTTTTCTAGGTGGTTTTTTTCTATCAGGTAAAGGATTTAAAGCTTTTACATAAGTCCCATCAGGATATAATGGAGGTATAATCTCACCATTTTCAACTACTGTATCTTTTCCAGTTTCTAATCTATCGAATACTCTCCACAAGGACCACATACCCTCATGGAAATGTGGATATAAATGACAGTGCCATATATGGTCTCCTATAGAACCTGGCAAACTTCCTGCACCATGTAGTATATCTATATCATATGTTTCCTGTGGACTTATAGATATTGAATCTATTATAGTTGAATCTGGATCATCAGCCTCTAACTTCCACTGATGTGTATGAAGGTGAAATACGTGAGTTTCTTTAACTCCTCCATGTATAAGTCTAAATCTCGCTGGATCTCCTACATATGCTCTCGGTATAAAAGTAGCTGGGTCTCCATTAGTCCATGAGCTCATAGAAACATCTTCTCCATCTACCAATGTATGGTCTGCCTTTACTATATCTACAACACCGCCACTGTCCCTTTCATCACAAGGGTTACAGTATTTAAAACCCCTGTCTTTATCTGGTATCATATGGGCTCTATTTACCATCGGCTCTGATCTATAGCTAATAGCAGTTACTCCCATCGGTTGACCAGTATGCGGATCAATTATCTGCCCTCCAAATCTATTTCTCATTTCAAGTTCATCGTGAAAATATACTGCATATTCTCTAAAGCTCGGTTTATCTGGATTGTGTATATCTGCAAATGCACCGCTTTTCAATTCACTTCCATCTACAGGATCTGCCCATGTAGAGCCTTATGCTTGTACTATAAGCGCTCCAAATAACCCATGTATATTTGTTCCTTCTTCACTAAAGCGTGTATCTCCCATATCACTGAAATAGAATATTCCTTCTCTATCAGCATACCATTCGTAAGTTATTTTTTCACCTTTGCCAACTGTAGAATCTTCATTATAGCCTACATTAGCTCCGTCTGATTTTATATTTTTATATTTGAGTCCATGCATATTAATCGATAATCTTCTGTCTTCATCGTGCTCAAATTCAATTATTATTGTTTCTCCAACATTTGCCCTTATTGTAAGAGGCTGAACTTCATCTGTAGGTATCGGTAGTGGATCTTCATTTTCATCCCTATTTTTAAAGTTACGCATAGCTTTTTCTTTATCTTCACTTAATATATACATCAATCCATTTGGATCATAATCGCCAAAAAAATCATATACAATCGGAATTGATAATACTGTAACATTGAATTTTCTAATTTTACTATCCACTTGTATTCCTCCTTTAATTACATTCTTATTATTTAATATGATATATAATTACATATTGTTACATTTCCATTATTTTTTTGACATATTATGATTTTATAACTAATACAAATTCGCTCAAAAAAAGAGATATAGAAAATTAATCCTATATCCCTCTTAAATTTGCATTTCTATAATTTCTTATTTAATAGCTTCTTTTTCTACATGTAAAACTTCACCTGTTATAGCATCTACTGTTACATCGTATTCTGTGTTGTCTTTTACTAATTCGCCTTCGTATGTTGCTGGTTCATTATCATCATCATTTTTATCGAATTCAAGTGCTACTATTTTAGCATCTAGAACTTCTTTTTTCATTATTTGTTTTGCTTTTTCTCTAGTTATATATTGTTCACTTGAATCATTTGCTTTAGAAGTATTATTTTCATATCTTCCATCATATTTTTCTTGTTCTGATTCTAAAACTTCACCTGTTACAGCGTCTACAGTTATATCGTATTCTGTATCGTCTTTTACTAATTCTCCTTCATATTCCGCTGTATTATCATCTTTATCTTCATCTAGTTGGAAATTTACAAATTCAGCGCCTTCAGGCACTTCTTTTTGCATTATTTCTTTAGCCTTATCTTCTCCTATGTAATCCTTAGTTGAATTTTCTTGTGACGCAGATGCTACTGATGTACTTTGTGTTTCTGTTTTTGTACTACTACCATCTGCTGATGAATTAGAACAACCTACCATACACATACCTGCTATTGCTACTATTCCTAACATTGTTATTATATTTTTCTTTATTTTCATATCTCTTACCTCCTAAATTTTTGCTTTGTTTTCTTTTACTATTAAATACATATATAGCATAAATTTTAGGTACTTTTTTTAAAAAATTTTTATTTTTTTATCTTTTATCTCCAAAATATGCAACTACAACTGTACCCTGTGCTGTATGAGCACCTATAGTCGGACAAATATCTTGAATCATTATGTTTTCTATTCCATATTTATGTTTTATTCTATCTGCTAAATACTGAGCATCCTCTATGCAATCACCATGAGATATAAATACCTCTTTTAAATTTTTTACATCTGCATTTTTTTCTATATTATCCGCTAATACATGCAATGCTTTTTTGCGTCCTCTTACTTTCCCTATATTTGCTAATTTTCCTTCATCATCCATATGAAGTATAGGTTGTATATTTAACATAGTTCCTACAAGAGCTTGAGTTTTTGAAAGCCTACCCCCACGGAATAAGTGATTTAAATCAGATACTATAAACTCATGTATTACATGTTTTTTGTTTTCATTCAGCCATGTAGCTATCTCATCTATAGTTTTACCTTGTTTTTTCATGTCAACTGCCTTCATAACTAGAAATCCTTGCCCAACTGTCCCTGATAATGAATCAACTACTATTATTTTAGCCTCTGGAAATTCCTCCATAACACTCTCTGCACATATTTGAGTAGTATTATAGCTTGAACTCAAACCTGACGAAAAGCTTATATGAAGTATATCATATCCCTTTTCAACTTGTTCCTTCATTTTGTCCATTACATTTTCAGGATTAGCAGCACTAGTTGTAGGCATTTTTCCATTTTTTAATGCTTGATAAAAATCCTTAACAGGCATATCTTTTACCCCAGGTATGTATTCTTCTCCATCTAAAATATAATATAATGGATGAATTGATATATTATTTTCTTTTAAATAAGAACTTGGTAAATCCCCAGTCGAATCTGTTGAAATAATAAAATTTCTCATTTTTCCAACCTCCTCTTCTATTTAAAATAAATCTATATTTATAATTTATATCACTTTTTTGGTTTTTAATAACCAATATTCTTATTTTTATATTTTTTCATACGGATTTCCTCCATTATTTAATATTTTATTATATATTAAGATAATAAATATATTTATATTGTATTAGATTTTACACTATGATAAAGTTTCAAAAAATAAACAAAAGCCATAGATAACTAAATCATCTATAGCCTTTGCTCTATTGGTTACAATTATATTGTAATAAAAATACTATCTCAAATTAGTTTGTCCCATAACATCTAAGTCTATCGTTTTAGCTGCTTTTCTTCCATCGGCAATCGCCTTACATACTAATGATTGTCCTGTTCTCATATCACCTGCTGCATATATGCCTTCAACTGAAGTTCTCTTAAATTCATCAGTTTTTACATTTCCTCTCTCATCAAGTTCTACTCCTAAATCTCCAAGTAAAGTCTCATGCTCTGGATGTAAAAATCCTAATGCGAACAATGCTAAATCACAATCTATTTCAAAATCAGAATCAGGTATTTCTTGTCTATTTTCATCTAATTTAATTGCATGGAGCTTCTTAACTACTCCGCCTTCTCCACTAAATGCAGTTGGTTTTACAGAGTATTCTCTGATTCCACCTTCTTCAAATACTGGGTTCTTAGTCATCGCAGATATTTTGCCCCAGAAGCTCGCTCCTTTTGAATCTCTTTCACTTTCAGAAGATCTTTGTAGTTGATATACATTTTTAGCTCCTTGTCTAATTGCTGTACCGACACAGTCGTTGGCAGTATCTCCACCACCTATTACTATTACAATTTTTTCAGTTGCTAAAATTTCTTCCTCTTCAACATCAAGACCTCTATTTCTCTTATTTTGTTGTTTTAGATAATCTACAGCAAAATTAAGTCCTTTTAAAGATCTTCCTGGAATAGGTAGATCTCTTGCTTGAGTTGCTCCTCCTGTTAAAACTACTATATCGTATTCTTTTTTAAGTATTTTTGCTGGGTAATCTCTTCCTACCCATATATTTGTCTTGAATTTTATTCCTTCTTCTTTTAATAAATCTACACGTCTATCTACAACCCATTTTTCTAATTTGAAATCTGGTATACCATAGACTAATAGTCCACCTATTACATCATCTCTTTCAAATACAGTTACATCGTAGCCTGCTTTATTTAATTGGTCTGCACATGCAAGTCCTGCTGGTCCAGAACCTATTACTGCAACTGTCTTACCTACTTTTACTAGAGGTGGTTTTGCAGTTATCCAACCTTCTTCAAATGCTTTATTTATTATACTCAATTCCATATTTTTACATCCAACTGGATCCTTTATAGCACCTAATACACATGCCTTTTCACATAATCCTGGACATACAGTCCCTGTAAATTCAGGGAAGTTATTTGTTTGAAGTAATCTATCTAAAGCGTCCTTCCATTGACCTCTGTACACTAAATC
>NZ_JALEXO010000051.1 GCF_022780145.1 Intestinibacter sp. | reverse complement strand
GCAAATTCCATCACTAGACAGCATAGTGTAATTTGGACATACACAGATTAGATCGTGCATAGTAAAAAATATAGGAATATCAAACTCCTTCAGCGCATCTACTATCGATAACGTAATCTGTCTATGAACTAAATTCAATATCGCCAAATCGGGCTTTTCCTTCTTTATAAGCTCGGTTATCTTCTCCTTAGATTCCTTCTTATAGACTATACTTAGCGCCGATTTTACCTTCTCAATAGCGCCCACATCTCCGTTGTAGTCGACATTATCTATAAAAAACTCCTCCTGCTCACAAGGTATATTTTTATCGTCCTTCATCGCAAAATACACAACCTCGTGCCCAAGAACTTTAAGAGCCTCACCTATTGTAAAATAATAAGTCTCAGAGCCGCCCTTTTTATAATGAAATTTATTTACTAATAAAACCTTCACTTTTTACTTATCCTTTCTTCTAAGAGCCTATAAAATAATACGATTTATTCTTCAATAGCTTTTTACCTAATATACAAACGAGCATAGCTCCTCCACCTAGTATCACTATATTAGAAACGACCATTACAGGTATGCTAAATCCAGTGTATTTATCCCATAGTAGCGATACAAAATAGTAAAATGGAACATGAGCCAAATATATAGTATAGCTCTTAGAGCTCAAATACATCCATTTCTCAGAGCTGACATCGATTGTAAGTAGCATCATTATTCCAGATAGACATACAATCATAGTTATAACAGAATTTAGTCCATCTAAATCCCCGATATTGAAATATCTAAATACCATATATGTCAATACAAGACATACATATAAAATTCTGACAACATACTTATTTGAAACTATAAATCTCTCCAAATTGTACTCTTTAAATATCATCCCTAGTAAATAATAATGCATCCATAAAAACGGATTTCTATAAGTAATAAAATCCACCATATTATTTGAAATGTTCAACGCACACAATATTTCTTTGGAAAAATTGGCGCTGATTATAGAGTAAATCAAAACCACCAAATACAGCGGTATAAGCATTTCTCTATAGCCCCATATTTTTTCACACACAAATGCGATAAACAAACATTCTATCATTACAAATACATAGTAATATACAGGGTGTACCTCACAGCTTATAAATCTAAATATATATTTAGATAAAAACGTCTTATCTCCTAAAGCGATATAGATAATCGTCATAACAATCGCAAAAAATACATATGGAGACAATATTCTCTTTATCCTCATCAATATTTGCCCGAAGTTTAGGCCCTTCTTGTGGAGTATCCCAGACACAAATAAAAACGCCGGCACTACCACTCTAAATACGACAGTCAAATAATCCGCCAAAAGCTGCATCTCTGCCCTTCTAGTCAACACAAGCGATAAACTATGCCCTAAAATAACACCTAAAATCGCAATCGACTTTATAAAATCATATTTTAAATTCCTCTGTTTCATAATCATTCCTCAATTTTATATTTTTTTAAACTACAACTTACCTTTTAACACATCATATATCTCTTTCCAAATTTCTTCGTTTAAAGGGTCGTGCCCTACTCCATCTACTTCTATAAATTGCGCATCTACACCTAATTTTTTTAATTTATTATAAAAGCTTTTAGATATTTCTATCGGAACATATTTGTCCTTGTTGCCGCTTATAACTAATGTCTTAACTAAATTTTTATCTACTACCTCGATTGGATTTACCTTTGACAATTCCTCTTCATAGTAAGCGTTTTTATTGCCTAATAAATACTCTGGATTATTCTTAAAATATTCTATGCTTTTGCTTAAATCGACTATTTGCTGTTGCTTCTCTTCATCGATGTCGTCGTAATATCTCAAGTCGCTAGGTCCAAACATATCTACTAAATACGATAAATTAAAATCGTAGCTCTTCTTGTCGTCGCATATCTTCTGAGCAGCTAATATAGCGATATGACCTCCTGCCGATGCGCCCATTATAACGACCTTATCCTTGTCGATACCCTTATCCGAGTAATTTTTTACAATATATTCGATTGAATCGATAGCATTATCGACCTGACCCATCATATTCTCATCTGGTACTAATCCATAATCGATAGTTGCAGCTGCATATCCATGATAGCTCAGCGTGTAGATTATATCGTTAAAATCATCCTTATCTCCTGCAACCCATGTCCCAGAATGCAAAAACACCACTAGAGGCTTCTTATTATCCTCTGAGGCATCCTTTGGAATAGCTAAATTAAAATCTATCTTTTTATTATTCGCTCCCTTTTTATATACTACATCTCTATAATAATCAGCTTGCTCCGTAGGCTGATCTAATAATTGAAATATTTTAGAGGTCTCTGGTTTCTTATTACATCCTGTAAGCAATAAAATCATCGATATAGATAAAACTAAAATACGCTTTAACATACTGCACCTCCTAATTCACATTTTTTTGTCTTTTAACCATTGATAAAAGTCTATTAAAAATACTCTTTATACTATTTCTCTCAAAAATCAGTCCTTCCACCAAAATTACAGCCAAAGCATATACACTAGTGAGAACTGCATAAAATACCCAATTTAAATAGTTGGATATATCTAGCTTTATATAATAAAATGGAAATACTATAATCATAAAATCTACAATCTTTCTAATTATCCTGATCAATGTGCTTTTATAAGATAGATGAGTTACATTTTTAGGTATATAAAACATCAAATCTATATCTCTATAAAGATTAGATAGACACATACCGACCAAAATACCGACTAATCCCAAGTATTTTCCAAATATAAACCCAAATACTATAGCGATTAAGGCTTGAGTGATAGTCTGCCATTTTGTTTCTTTGTAATGACCAGCAGATATGACGAGCATCCCCTGTGGAGTTTTTAAATTATGCAAAAATCCATTTAATACAAATAAAAATGCTATCAACGGCTGATAATAATTAGCGTCCTTGACCCCTGTAGTATAAACACTTACAAATGGCTGTAGCATAATCATCGTAACAGAATATACAAACGTGATAATCATATAATAAACACATTCAAATTCTCTGTAGGATTTCTGAAGCGTATCCACCTCATTTCTGACTATTATATCTCCAAATGTGGCGGACAGACCGCTGACAAATATACTCAATATACCATTTATCCCCACCATGACCATATTAAAAACGGAGTACACACTGACCATTTTTAAATTAGTAAGTATAGTAGCTAAAACAGTCGGAGCGCCTACATGTACTGATTGCAATACCTGCAAAAACAACGCATCCCATCTCTTATCTAATGCACTGTTGTTAGGCTCTTCATTGTAATCTATATAGCTAAAATTTTTTCTAGCGTATATTATCAAAATAAGAGATCTAGCGTAAAGCGCTACAATAGCCAATATGTATACCATCAATATATTGCATTTTAGCATAGACAAAACAAATATTATAATTGTATTCAAAACGACATATACTGACGATGCTATTGAAATAACATAAGTCTTCTGTGCGGCAGTCAGCAATGTTCTATATTTAGCTAAGGTGAAGAACTCCAAAAATCCCTTAGCCCCTAAAGCTATAATCAATATAGAAATCGATATCGGTGACAACTCATCTAGATGAATAAATAGAGGATATATCAAAGAAAGCGCCAAAACCAGCCCTACAAAGAAATACCCGCTTTTGATATAAAAATTTTTAGCAGCTACAACTATAGCGCTTATTCCCTTATGATCATTCTCCGCAAGTGGCTTGTACAGCGAATACACAGTCGCCCCAGATAGTCCAGCCTCGACTAAGTTAAAATAAGTTATAAATTGATTTATAGAAGATATCAATCCATTGATTTCTGATCCATAGTACACAAGCATTATCCTAGGCACTATAAATCCCGAAATCATCACGATAGCCTGATACACAGCTGTAGTTATAGAATTTTGCAAAAAAGTTTTCGTTCTAGACATATCTACCATCTTCCCAATCTTTTCAATATTTTTCTTTTTATTTTTGTTCTGTACCCGCCGTATCCAGTATATTTTTTTAATACATATTCAAAGCCGTATTTTTGATAATCTCTCCAGAACTTATCAGTCTGAGCGGATAAATCAGCATTATTTTTCTTAAGTCTAGGCTGCATAGCTGTGATATCGTCTAATGATACCTCTTCAAAATACAGGTTGTTTTTTATCTCATCAAATAAATTTACGCCTTTTTCTGTATTTAGCATGACAGTCGATACACCTTTATTGTCGTCGAAATTCTCGACTACCTTATCGACTCCCCAGAAATCACCTAGCGTAATATCAGATGGTCTTTTTGTATTTGTAAATTTACAAACTGTACAGCTAGGTCTAGTTATTGTCTTCATATAATAGAGCTCTGTGTAGAACTTTGAGAATATTTTTTCTCCATTTTCAAGCTCGCAGCTCTCTATATGTGTATTCCATCCGCGTGATTTATCTCTGAAATTAAATCTGATTATCTTTGATTCGTATTTATTTTCGATAAATTTTCTATAATCCTGATACACCTTAGGCGTTGGGATGCTATTACATACTAAATCACAAACTATTAGTCTATCATCGTATATGTAATCGCCTACATAGCTTCTAAATCCAGCAGTTTGGCAGGGAGTACCTGAAAACAAGACGTATTTTCCATCATCTAAATCCTTCTTCGCCATTTTAAAGCAATCACCCATATCGCTTTGAACGTATTTAGAGCCCTGCAAAGATTTTATATCCTTATAGCTATCGATCCTCATATGCACTGCATCTAATTTTTCATCAAATCCACATC
>NZ_JALEXO010000033.1 GCF_022780145.1 Intestinibacter sp. | reverse complement strand
CCTCCGTAAATCCTTCTTTTTTCATTTTTTTCGCTAAAATTTGCATTTTTGATGCGTTCTCTACCTCGACTCTACAGCTGATTCCGTCGAAGTCGCTTCCAAGACCGATACATTCGATTCCGCCTATATTCTTTATGTACTTCATATGAGCTATCATATCGTCTATTTTCGCATCAGAATTAGAAGTAGCGTTGTCGTCTAAGAAATAAGAGAAGAAATTAATTCCCATAACGCCTCCTCTATCAGCTAATCTTCTTATCATATCGTCTGTCAAATTACGTCTATTGTTGCACAATCCCCTCGCATTTGAGTGACTAGCGACAAAAGGCTTTTTAGTATTTTCTAATATATCGTAAAACCCTGCATCTGATAAATGCGAAACATCTATTATAATCCCTAGATTTTCCATCTCGTCTATAAATTCAAATCCAGTTTTTTTCAATCCTCTATCCACAATTAACTCGCCATCTATTATCTCATTAGGAAATCCGAGCTCATTTTCGTAATTCCAAGTCAGAGTCATCATCCTAACTCCTAGTCTATAAAAATTTCTAAGTATACCCAAATCTCCCTGACAGCAGGCTCCTTCTTCTATAGATAAAAGAGCTGACATCTTATTTTGCTCTGAATTTTTCAATATATCTTGATAAGACAATACCAATCCTATGTCGTCCTTATTAGCTTCAATCTGACTGTGAAATAAATCTATAATCTTCAAGCATTCAGATAGAGGCTGCTCTGATTTCATATTCGTATACGCAGCAAATACTTGGAGCATATAATCTCCTTTTTTCATCTTTTCTATATCTACATGTAAATTATTTCTTCTCAAATTAGCACGAGAATCTAGCCTTTTGCAATCTAAAATTTCCTTCATCGTATCACAATGCATATCTATCACTTTCATAATAAATTTTCCCCTCAATTTTAACACTATTTATTTTTCTTATAAATCTCAAGACTCAAATCCTGCATAACCCTCTCAAACTCAGGTACGTTTACTTCATTACCCAAGAAGCAAATTATAAATGGTTCTTCGCCTAAAACTATACCCACATCATGTGTAATATTAGTATCTTCACCAGTTTTATGAGCTATTTGAACCTTATTTTCTCCTGAACTCAAGAAAAATGATATTTTTCCGTTTAATCTTTGATTCTTTAGAACCTCCAGCATTTTAGCTGAAGCTTCCTTTGATACTAGAGTTCCATTATAAATTTTTTCTAGTAATAACGCCATATCTTCAGCACTTGTATAATTTTCCAATCCTTTGCTGGCACCTACTGAATCGAACATTTTTCGCTTCAATACAGTATTTTTCAGCCCATTTTCCTTTATAAAATCATTTATATTTTCTATTTTACATCTATCTATCAAAATATTTGTAGCGTAATTGTCGCTCAATATTATCATCAATGTGTATAAATCTTTTAATGTAACATTTAAACCTTCATCCATATAATTTAAAGCTCCACAAGAAGGAACCTTCTCCTCATCGCGAGTAGTAAATACTTCCTGCTCACTTATTTCTCCATTTTCTATTTCTCTAAAAACCTCACCTAAAACAGTTAACTTTATCAAACTAGCAGCTAACATAGGCTCCTTTTCATTATATGAAATCACTTCTCCTGTAACTAAATTTTTATAGTAAAACCCTACTTTTCCATTAATTTTAGATAATCTCTCCATAGTTTCTTCCTCCAAAATAGTATTCAATCAATATAAATACTATTATATCCTATAAATAATACATTTGGGCGGACAAACTGTACATAACAATGTACGCAAAAAAACTTCTTAATTATAAGAAGTCTTTGTAAACAAATAAACTGCTTTTATGTTTAACAGAAATCGCTTTTTCCTTTAAAAATCTAAATAAAGCTCCTAAAACAACAAGTAATGCACTAAAAATTATAAGAAAAACCACATATCCAAGCGATACATTTACAGAAAAATCAGTTATAAACGACATTGTAGGCATAAAGTAAAATTGCATCATCCAAATAGCCCAATAAGCTTCATCTATTACATAATGAGTATAGCTGGCGAAAAACAACAAAAATATTCCAAAACCAGAACCAAAAATTCCAACTATGAAAGATTCCTTGAAATTCAACTTATATCTATAACCTATATAAAAATTATATCCCAAGAAAATCTCTAGAAAAATATATCCTATTAAATTACTGATTTCTCCACAAGGAATTAATTTAAAATAAAAAAATGACAATATACATATAATTAAACTTCCAAAAAACAGCTTTCCACCGTATTTAATTATCCTCTCCATAAAGCCACCTCTAATCCCTTTATTTTAATATATTCTTAAAATAAAGGGATTGTGACTATTTTTTCTCATGTCCAAAATATATTAAATTATAAACATTGCAGCTATTGTAGTTACAACAAATCCTATAATTATAGGTTTGAAATTTCTCTTAGCTAACTCTATTGGACTTACGCCACAGATTGCAGCTGCTGAAATCAATCCCCAAGGAACTAAACATCCTCCACCTGTCCATATACCTGCTATTTGACCTAATGCACATAGAGCACCTACACTACCATCTATAGCTGTTCCAAATACATTCGCAAGAGAACCAACTAACGATATTCCCGAAAATCCAGATCCATCAAGACCTGTTATAGCTCCTACTACAGTTTGTATACTACAGACTGCAAATCTATTAAGCGGAATAGTATTTGATAGTGCTACACCTATATCAGATAACAAGCCCTGTGAATTAGCTGGCAATACTTCTCCTAAAACAGAAGTTATAGGCGCCACTTCTCCCATATAGAAGAATGCTGCTATAGGAATTATCGCCGCGAATATCTTGATTCCAAACACGAATCCTTCGATTATATTTTCACATGTGACATCAAAGCATTTTTTCTTGTGGTTCATCAAGTTGATGATTATGATAAGAAACACTGCTGTACCACCTAATAAAGCAGATGCATCTCCTCCTTTTAAATCAAATACACTCATCGCTACAATATCTAGTATAAATCCAATCAATACTAAAAATGTAGCTATTTTAGCATTTTTATTAAACTCTTTTATCTCCTCGTGTTCCACATCTTGCAGTTCTTCTCTAAACATTCCTTTTTTCAAGTCTTTTCTAAGCCCCCAAAAAGCCACAGAAATAGTAACTACCGCCATAATCCAATACAAAGGCATCCCTTGACTTATTACATCAAATACCTCAATACCAGCAGCACCTGCAGTAATAGCTGGTGCCCCTTGAATCACAAAGTCAGTAGATAAAGCCAATCCATGACCAAATAAATTAAGAGCCATCGCAACCCCTATTGCAGGAAGTCCCGCCCTCATGGCTACAGGCAAAAAAATCGCTCCAACTAAAGCCACAGCTGGTGTCGGCCAGAAAAACCAAGAAAGCAACATCATGGCTATACCGATTACAAAAAATGCAGTAGTAGGATTTTTTATGAATTTAGAAAAAGGTTTAATCATATAATTTATAGCGTGATTTGTCTCAAGAGCTTTAGATAAAGCTACCATTATAGATATAATCAATATTATCGGACCAAGTTCCCCCAAAGAAACAATAAAAGAATTGAATACTGCTCCTAATGACCCTGCAATATTATTAGTATAAAACAACCCCAGACAAAATATCCCTAAAATACAAGGTACCACAGTGTCCTTTTTCATAATCATAGTTATAAGAATTACGATTATGAATAAAATATAAATATAATGCGCTCCTGTCATATACTTTATTCTCCTTTTAAATTTTTAGATAATAGTATTATATGTTTATATTAATTTTTGGTTACATTTTAATATTTCCATTGATTTATATTTGATTAGTAGTATATTAAGATTTTGGGGCTATATATTTTTTATATTAAATTTATAATAATATTAATATAGTAGAGGTAAACAATTTATATTTTTTTTGATATAATCTAGTGTATATTAAAGAAGGGATAAAAATTTTATGAGAGAAGAATATCAATTAATACAAAAAAAAGAAATTTTAAGATTTGCTCTTTTTCTAGGTGAGCTGATGTTGACTAACGGCGTAGAAACTTCTCGTGCTGAAGACAGTGTCTTAAGAGTATGTGCTTCTCGTGGATATAGACATATTAATGTATTTACAACTCCTACATGTATAATAATTGCAGATGATAAATTCGATGGTTTATCATTCATGAGAACAATAAAGCGTAGAGGAATTGACTTAAATAAAATAGATTTACTAAATACTGTATCTAGAAATTTCGTTGAAAATCTAGATATGACTACTGAAGAAGCTATTAACGAACTCAAAAAAATAGCTACTCTTCCTCCACCATATAACATACTTCTATTTTATGCGGGAACTGCAATTGCGTCTGCTTGCTTTGCTTATTTACTAGGTGGTACAAGCATGGCTGACTTTTTACTTACTTTGATAATATCAGTTGTCGGTACTATTATATACAACGGAATTATGAAAATAAATTCCATGATGTTTATATCTACTTTAGTATCATCCTTTGCAATAGCTACCTTTGGAGTCGCATTTTGTGAAATAGGTATTCTACAAGATCCCAAAATGCTTATAGTCGGCTCTATAATGCCACTACTTCCTGGAGTTGCATTTGTAAAAGGGCTTAGAGATTTGATAGCAGGTGATTTAGTTTCTGGTGTTTCTCGCGTATTTGAAGCATTCTTAATCGCCGCCGCAATAGCTATCGGTGTAGGTTCTGTACTTGATTTTTGGATCAGATTTGGAGGTTAGATAGATGAACTTTTTTGATTTAATAACAAATTTTATATTTTCATTTGTTGCCACAGTAGGATTCTCCATATTTTTTAACGCACCAAAAAAATCACTAATTCCATGTGGTTTAATAGGAGGTATCGGATGGTCAACTTATATCGTGCTGTCTAATCTTACAAAAGTACCTCTGTTTTCTATGGTCATAGCTTCAGCTGTTATTTCTCTATCTAGTGAGATACTAGCTCGTAAATTAAAATATCCAGCAATCAGCTTTATAATTCCTGGGATACTTCCATTAGTTCCAGGGATTGGCCTTTATAACACAATGTACTCACTAGTCCAAAAGGATTATGTAGCAGCTGTAGCAACTGGAACTGATACTCTACTAAAAAGCGGCGGTATAGCAATCGGAATTCTTATAATCACATCTTTGACTAAGACGTATTATATATTGCTTGCAAAAATTAAAATTAGAAAATATAAACAAAATATGAATACAGATAAAATTTAAAAAAGGAGCCCAAATGTGGCTCCTTTCGTACATTTATATACTAAACTATTCTAACTATTACAGGAATATACTCTCTGCTATCTCTATATTTTTGGTCGTTTTTCTTCAAGTAAAGATAACTTAAAAGCGTACATAATAGTCCACATAAACCACTTATTACTTCTAATGGTCCCTTAAATGAAATAGCATTAAGTACAAAGAAACTAACTGCTGTTCCTAAAATTAAAAATATTAGCGGCATTACATATGCAAGCATTGTAGCCTTCATTACTTTTACTGTTTCCATACTAACTTCTACATGATCCCCTACTTTAGCTCCTATTTTATTATCAACTTCTACTACTAAGTCTTGAGTTTCTGAAGATAATTTTGCACATTTTCCACATGATGAGCACGCAGAATGACGTTGCATAATCATTTTAGCAGTCTTGTCATCTACTATTTCAATTATAAATCCTTGTTGATTCATCTAAATTTCCCCCTATTTTGTAAATTTCTTGATAGTATCCATCAATTCCTTAATTATAGCTTCATTGTCCTCTTTGTCGCCGTGTTTTAAGCTGTTAGATACACATCCTTTGATATGATTTTCAAGTATAATAGCACCGACATTGTCGATTGCAGATCTTACAGCTGATATTTGCACTAGTATATCTACGCAGTATCGGTCGTTTTCAATCATCTTTTGTATACCTTTTACTTGGCCTTCAATTCGCTTAAGCCTCCTATTAAGTGCAGCTTTATCATTTCCTTTAGCTAATTTTTTTTCACCCATTATTTACACCTCTTACTAGTGATATATATTATTATATCATTAAAAGTGTCAATTTAAATGTTTTTATTTTAACGTAAATACTATATCGTAAATTTAACTGTACCTACAAAAAAACACAATAAAATAGGACTCACAAATTGAATTAATGTTCTTTCATTATTCACAAAAAAAGAACCTTTTTCTTCGGTTCCAAAAAAATCTATAATATGTATATGTTCTGTCTAATTTCCGTACGTTATAAATAACCCATATTACAGTATTTCTCTCCCTCCGAAAGAGCATGTATCATTTTAGGCAGGTCTCCTGGCTCGGAATCACTCTACTAGCTTCTCCTTCCCGATTTAACAGTGGAGCTAAGTTCTCCAAAACCTTAAGCTTTCGTCATCCTTACAGTAGCGGGGGCTGCTGTGGCTTTTCACCACATTCCCTTTTAAGTATTGTTAAAATACACCTTGAACAATATTCAATTTATGAATCCTATTCTAAAATATCTACACAATAGCGTGTGTATTAATTATACCTTTTTTTACTAAATTTTTCAATAATTACAACTATTTTGAGCGATATTATTTTTTAATCTTTATTTTCCATATATTCAAATAAAGTTATATTGTGGTATGTTTCATCTACATCTATTAGATTCGACAATGTAACTCCAAGCAATCTTATTTGTAAATCTTTATCGTCTATATTTCTAAGTAAATTATATATATTTGTCCTTATATCTTCATGTGAGCTTATTCCAGAATTCAAGCTAGTACTTCTAGTTATCTGAGTAAAATCTTCAAACTTCACCTTAAGTGTAATAGTCTTTCCTAATTTATTTAAAAGTTTAATTCTATTGCTCACATCTAAACACAATTCATCCAATATATCGACTATCTCCTCTTCATCGAGTCTGTAATTATGGTCTAGAGTAATTTCTGAACCGACAGATTTTCGCTCTCTATATGGCTCAACAGGTCTGTTATCTATTCCCCTCGCAAAATTATAATATTGATATCCCTTACTTTTAAAAATTTTCTCCAATTCGTACAAACTCAATTGTCGCAAATCATAGCCATTTTTTATCCCCATTCTCTTCATAGTCTTCGAAGTAACCTTTCCAATTCCAAAAAATTTTTCTATAGGTAATTTGTCTAAAAACTCTTGAGCCTCCTCTGGCATTATAACAGTAAACCCATTTGGCTTATTGTAATCTGAAGCAAGCTTAGCTAAAAATTTATTATATGAAATTCCCGCCGAAGAATTTAGTCCTGTCTCCATCAATATATCCCTTTTTATAAATTTAGCTATAGTTGTAGCGTATTTTATCGGTATTTTGGGATTTGTAACGTCTAAAAATGCCTCATCTAGAGAAAGTGGTTCTACTAAATCTGTATATCTATGAAATATGTCTCTTATCTGATTTGATACTTTTTTATATACATCAAATCTAGGTCTTACAAAAATTGCATAGGGACATCTCTTTTGTGCAATTTTTGAAGGCATTGCTGAGTGAACACCGTATTCTCTAGCTTCATAAGAGCATGTCGCGACAACACCTCTGCTATTTGGACTTCCTCCTACTATGACTGGTTTTCCCCTTAAATCAGGATTATCCCTCTGCTCTACTGATGCATAAAAGGCATCCATATCTATATGTATTATTTTTCTAATTTCATCCATTTAAATCACCTTTTATATTTTAATTTTCCACGTAATTCCTTTTTGTTATACTTATTGTAATAATTATAAAAATAATATAAAATAAAAATATCCAGGGAATTAAGAATTCCTTACTCATAACCAAATTATTTTATTTACTTTATTAAAGAAGACCCTTTTTTTAAAAAGGTCTTTTTTCTTCTATTTTATACAATTTAAATATTCTATAACCAAATACTCTAACCTCTCTAAAATCAAAAAGATATAGAATACAAATATACCCTATATCTTCAAATATAATTTATTTTTTGATAAATTTACTGTAATATTTTTGAATGCTATTGTAAATATCATAAGGTTCCATTTCAAGACCATCTAAAACAATTAGTGCATCTCCTAATTTTTCATTTACTTTACCTTTGAATTTTACTCTTCTTCTATCGTTTTCATCTTTATGGTAATTTATTCCTAAAAAGAATGTATCGTATTTTTTCTTAGGTATTACACATATATATATTTCGCTTATCTTATTCCATTTAATAAGACCTGCACCTTTTATTATATTTTCCTTAATGCCATCTTCATTAATTATAATCGCAGCTTTTGGGAAAAATATACTATATAAAAAGTAAAGAGTTAGTCCAACGAAAAGTGCTATCAATGCTACTCCTAATGTGTGATCAACTTTATTGTTTTTAAGCATTATTACATACAACAATACTACGATTGAAAAAACTACAACATATGTAATTCTTTTAGCTTTATCTGGATTTATTATTATCTCCTTTTTGTTCAATTCTCTTCCCTCCCAAATTTAAATTCAATGTTAAGTATACCAAATATTTACATAATTGTCTTTATGTGTTTTAAAAATATTAAACCGACAATACCTCTTCGATTACTTCATCTATGTTTTTAGATTCGTCTTTTCCATTTTGAATTAAATATGTAATAATTAACATCGTATCTTTAAATCTTTCTCTGTAGTTACTTTGTATTATATCACAATCTACCTCACAACCATTTATCAGTAATTTTTCATTGTCTAATTCTATACTATCGATATAATCTACGCTTATCTCATCAAGCTCTTCATTTTTTAAATATAAATTTTTATCTGTGATTATAAATCCACCTTCACATGTTTTAAATATGGTATTATCAAATATTAAAAGAGGTATCTCGACTTCAATTTCATTATTATAATTATATAGTTTTTTACATTTTTCGAGTTTATCTTTAAATTTAAAATCTGACTCTATACTTATCATGCTTCTAAAAAATCTATTCTCATCTCTATTCAATATTTTTTCTATTGTCTTTTTAATTTTTTCCATTCTCTCCTCAAAGGAAATTGGGATTTCAGGTAATTTTATTATATTTTTTAATTCGCTTTCTATAAATTCTTCTGTAAAGCACGAATTATACTTATTTATTATCGCCTTAAATGAGCCTAATTCTTTAGCATCTAAATACAATATATTTTCTTTTTTACATAGAGCTTTATTTATTACACATTCATATTGTCCATTTTTTAATGTCAACTGATCGTCTACGATTATAAGCTCATCTAAATTTAATTTTCCATGTTTTTTCCCATAATCTTTTATCAAGTAATATATATAACTTTTTTTAAAAATTTTTTCAAAGCTATTTGTGAATTCCTTCTTGAGAAAATCCTTTAAGCTATCGTCTATATTTTTTAAAATCCTGTCGTGTAAAATATTTAACTGCGAAAAATTTCTCGCCTCCAAGAGTCTCATTTTTACACCCTGCTTTTCGCTTTCAAAGTATTTTTTTCTCTCTTCAGGTGACATATTTTCAATATCTATTTTTAAATCGTATATTTTATCGTCCTCATCAGATTCTACACTACTCGATGATACGTTCATTTTTTCTTGATTTAAAAGCTCTACTGCTTTGTCAAAAAAGCTCGCATCTACTATATTCTGACTGTAGAGCATTTGTAATTTTAGTATCAATTCATCGATATATTTTAACTTATCAAATTCAATATAGCTAAGAGTCCTATCAAATGATGTCATGTCCTTTTCACCTACCAATCATTTATATATAAGTTTATTATACAAAAATGAGCCCTATAATTCTATAATTTAGAGGGGCTCATCTATTTATCGTTATTTTTAATTTTGTTTTTTAGAGTAGAAATTATCAATTTCCTTTATAAGCTGTTCATTTCCTTTACTGAAAACTCTTTTTTGATATTGGACATTTTTATTTATATTTTTTAAATTTTGTACAAATGATTTTTTCTCTTTTAATTTTATGTACTCTAGTAAATCCTTTAGGTATCTAAACTTCATACTGTAACAAGCTTCTTCTCCGCTTATTTGAATATTTACATTGTAATAATCACAATTAAACATACAATTTTTTAAAACGGTATTCTTGATTACATCTATCTCATCCTTTAAATCGTCTATTATCTCGTCTGTGTTATTTAAATCTATTTCTATATCTCTGCATATCAAAATTTCTGCGACAGGATAATTTTTAATATCGATAGAAGATGTATTGTCGTATATGCGGTTACCTATTTTTATATTTTCTTCGTCGTTTATTTCTGCTAAATTCAATTTACTTATTATTGATTCTAATTTTGTAAATATAATAGATTCTATATCTTCACATTTTACAAAATCTCCATTTAATAAAATTTTATTATGTAACTCTTCAAGTGATTTTAAATCTTTGACATCACATATATCGTTTAACAATTCCTGTTCTATTCTCTGTATTTCCTTTTGAACTTTCATATCTATATAAACGTGGAGATCCTCATCTAAAAACTCTTCATTCTTGTTTATGAATTTTTCTAGTTCATCTAATGTAGATTTTTCATCTTTGTTTTCTAATATCTGCATCAATATTCCACTGTAATAATTTTTTAGGATTTCTTTATTACTATCGTATTTTAGCTCTATATCCCCAAAAACTTGCTCTAATTCAGATATATTTTTAGGATTTGAAGCATTTATTCTCTTTTCTAAAAATTTTTTTTCGTCAACTTCAAAATTTGCTTCATCTTTTTTATCTGGCATTTCTTTATTTATCTCTTCTATTATTCTATTTTTAAATCTTTTAAAATTTTCTCCACGAAAATCTAGAATTTCATTTTTCTTTATCTCTAAATTTAATCTATCCTGCAATTGATCCTCGCTGTATTTAGATTTAAATATAGGCAAAATATTTTGTCTCCACCAATCTCCTATATAGTCTACATCTAAATCGACATTTATATCGTATTTATCTTTATAATCGACGCTTAGTATATCTTCAAAAAGTATTAGCTCGTATAGATCACTGTCTGGTGAAATATATTCAAGATATATATTTTCGTCCTTTGATAAAATATATTTAAGGTAAAAATTAAACATATCGCTATTTAATTCTTGTTCTATAATTTTTAGCATTTTATCAAGTGTATCTTTATCTAGTGCATTTGGATTTATAACGTTGTAAATCCAATTAGTCATTTTACTCGTATCGTCTTGATTTTTCCACAAATCTTTAGAAATACATATATTATACAATTCATTTACAGTTATATAATTTTCTTCTGGACTACTTTTAGCTTCTATATCACCCCAAAATTCATTTTTGTCGTTTTCATCAAGACCTAATATATAATCTACTATAAATTCACTTTCGTAATCAGATACGCCTTCGTTTTTTTCAATAGATTTATTTGAAATATCTATTTTAATAGCATATTCAGACTTATTCTCTTTACTTTTTAATACAAATAAATTTTCTCCCATAATTAAAACCTTCTTTAAATTAATATTCTAAATTTTTTAATTAAACTAATCTAATATCTACACCTAAATTATACGGATATTCTAATTCTATTTTTATACTGTCGAAATCAGATATATAATACTTCTCACCCTGTTTCAAATCACTTGTAAAAGGAATTTTTATATCATCTTTTACAGAATATATATACGCCATTTCCTTTAGTATAATAGAGTCTAATCTCTTTATATAAATATATTTGCAATTAAATTCACTGTCTTCACCAAAGCAGTACTCTAAATTATTTTTTATTCCTATATATACGTAATTCGTATTCAATGAAAAATCTCTATCTTCTATACCGTTTACCACTGGAAATGCTACTATTCTATAAATTCCCCTCATATTTACATCATAATCACGTTTATTTTCACAATCCTCTCTTTTGATTTTATCTAAATATTCAAGGTCACTTTGTCTAAGCTTTTCTAGATAAACATTCATCTCCCCTTTCTCGCAATTCCATTTCCATTCAAATCTTATTTTATTTTTTGAACATAATTTAATTTTTTGACTATTTATCATGCTTTCACCACTAATATATCACTTTATTTCTCGATAAACTGTTCTAATCGTATTGTAAATTAAATCTATAAACAAATCCTCATCCACTAAATCTATAGCCTGTTCTAAGTTCAAGCTATATGGTAGCTTATCGTATATCTTATATATATTTTTTTCTATCGAGATATCTATTTTATCTTTAAATCTGTAATCACCAAAGACTAAATCACACATCAAATCCTCAACTATTTCTAAAGTATTTTCCTTTGATTTAATCAAATCATTTAATTCTTCAATATTTAAAAGCTGCGACTTTTCTATTTCCAATTCTATTAATCTTATTTTTTCATTTAAGATATGCTTTTCTAGCTCCAATTCAAAATATTCCTTGATATGTTCCATAAATAGATCTAAATCCTTTGTCTTATCAAATTCATATTCTATATTTGATTTATCACTTTTTCGATTTAATTCTTCAATCGTATTTGATTTTAAACTATTTAATGCTGATTTTAAATTTCCAACTAAAACATACAACGGTAATTTTTCTATTAAATCGAAATTTTCTAGATTTTTATTTGCATTCAGTTCAATATATCTTCTAAAGTAATTTTTTTCTCGAAAAATAATATTTTCTGCTTCTTCTATACAAAATTTTTGATCATTTTTTGTAAATCTACCGAATATATATTTTTTAGGAATTATAAAATCTATATTTTTGCTGTTTATAGGTATATTTTTTATATTCTCAATTAATTTATTTTTGCGATATTTTTTCATTAAATAGCTCTCTATTTCATTATTTATTACATTTGTATTCTCTACAAATTTGTCTAACAAATAATCGCCTAATTGACTTTCTATAAATTTTTTTAAATAATATAAGACAATATATCTAGGTAAATCGAATTTTTTACCATTTTTCATTTGAAAATCTCCGAAATCAGCTCTTCTTTGATTTTTATACAATTTATCTAAACATACGCTACACAATTTCAATATACCTTTTCTTTCAGTATTCATATTTAAATACCTCCAAAAGATTTTTCACTTAATAACAGTATAATTCATAAATGCAATAATTATCAACATGTTCAAATTATTAGCATATATCGAATTTTAAAATAATAATCCTTATATTTATACTTTTTATATTAATTTTTCCATTTATTGATAATTAAAAACTCACTGTGATATAATTACTTTATTGAAGTTATACACGAGAATTTCTTGTCTATAGCTATTTTATGAAAACCAAACTGATTCAAAGGATAAAATCCGAGGAAAAAGTCAAGGTATAAAATGTTATTTTAATTTGTATTTTCCTTGCTTTTTTTGCAAGGACATATTATTTTAAGGGGGGAATTTCGATGAGTTTAAACTCTACACCTTCTGCAGAACGTGTTCACATAGGTATATTTGGAAAACGTAATGCCGGTAAATCAAGTGTAATAAATGCAATCACAGATCAAAATTTAGCAATAGTATCAGATGTCAAAGGTACAACAACTGACCCAGTCTCAAAGGCAATGGAATTATTACCTTTAGGACCAGTTATTATAATAGATACTCCAGGGCTTGACGATGTCGGAGAGCTTGGAAAAATGCGTGTTCAAAAGAGTTATCAAGTTTTAAATAAGACAGACATAGCAATACTAGTCATAGACGGTACTCTAGGTGCGACACCTGAGGACAACGCTTTAATAGAAAAATTTAAAGAAAAGAAAATTCCATATATAATCGTAATGAATAAATTGGATTTAGTAAAAGACAAAGGAATGGACTTGGATATAGAAGACTCTCCTAACACTATATGGGTGAGCTCAGTAACAGGAGAAAATATATACGAATTAAAGGAATTAATCGCAAAACAAGCTCCTACAGATGAATCAAAATTCAAAATCGTCGGGGATTTGCTAGATCCGTCTGACTTTGTAGTGCTTGTAGTTCCTATAGACAAGGCTGCACCAAAGGGAAGATTAATCCTACCTCAACAACAAACTATAAGAGATATACTTGAAGCAGATGCAACTGCAATAGTAGTTAAAGAATACGAGCTTAGAGATACTCTAGCCAACTTAGGCAAAAAACCAAAACTAGTAATAACTGACTCTCAAGTTTTTGCAAAGGTTTCTGCTGATACTCCTAAGGATATATTGCTTACATCCTTCTCAATATTATTTGCCCGCTACAAAGGCGATTTAGAAGAAACTGTGAGAGGTGCAAAGGCTATAGAAACTCTAGAAGATGGAGATACAATTTTAATGTCTGAGGGATGTACTCACCACAGACAATGCGACGATATAGGTAGAGTTAAAATTCCTAGATGGATAATGCAACACTGTGGCAAACGACTAAACTTCGAATTTTCAAGCGGTACAGAATTCCCATACGACCTATCAAAATACAAGATGATAGTTCACTGCGGTGGATGTACTCTAAATGCTAGAGAAATGAAGTATAGAATAAAATGTGCACAGGATCAAAACATTCCTATAACTAACTACGGTATTTTAATCGCTTATATGCAAGGAATTCTACACAGAACAGTAGAAGCCTTCCCTCATATAGCTTATTTGTTGGAAGAAGAATAGGAGTGATTTTATGACAGACGACAACAAAACAGCAAAGAGAATAGAAAAGGATAAATTAGGAAAAGTAGCTATAGACCAAGACGCTCTTTACGGAATTCAAACGGCTCGTGCCCTTGAAAATTTCAAAATAAGCGACTCCAAAGTCAGAAAAGAACTTATTTACTCAATCGTAACAGTAAAAAAAGCCGCAGCAATGGCAAATGAAAAGGTAAAAGCTCTAGATAAAGAAAGGGCAAATGCAATAGTAGAAGCCTGCAATTTAATACTTGCAGGAAAATACGACGACAATTTTATCACAAATGCGCTTCAAGGTGGAGCTGGAACTTCAACTAATATGAATGTAAACGAGGTAATAGCTAATTTAGCTCTAAAAATTTCAGGAAGAGAACCTGGCGACTACGACTACATACATCCTCTAGATCACGTAAATATGGGACAATCTACAAACGATGTATACCCTACTGCTCTTAGAATTGCTTCTATAAATTTAGTCAGAGCCTTAAGCGATGAATGCAGTAAATTACAAGAAGCTCTACAACGCAAGGAAAATGAATTTGAATTTATAGTTAAGCTTGGAAGAACTGAAATGATGGATGCTCTACCTATTACTCTAGGTCAAGAGTTCGGCGCCTATGCACAAGCCATCGCTAGAGATAGATGGAGAATATACAAAGTCGAAGAGAGACTTAGACAGATAAATTTAGGTGGTACTGCTATCGGTACAGGTAGTAATGCCAATAAAATGTACACATTTAGAGTTATCGAAATAATAAGAGATTTGACAGGTATAGGTCTTGCAAAGGCTGAGTACCCTATAGATTTAACACAAAATAACGATGTATTTGTAGAGGTTTCAGGGCTTTTAAAGGCACTAGCTGTAAATATTATGAAAATAGCAACTGACCTCCGCATAATGAACTCAAAGCCATTTGGAGAAATTAAGTTGAGCGATATGCAAGCAGGAAGCACAATTATGCCAGGTAAAGTCAACCCTGTTATCCCAGAAATGGTGACTCAAGTCGCTATAAAGGTCATGGCAAACGACAGCGCAATCAGTATGTGTGCGGCAAATGGTAATTTTGAATTAAATGCTTTTATGCCATTAATTGCAGAAAGCCTTCTTGAGAGCTTGACTCTACTTACAGAGACTTTAAAAATATTTAGAACGAAATGCATAAATACTCTAACTGCAAATGAAGAAAACTGCAAAAAACATTTAGATAATTCAATTGTTTTACTCGCGACTGCTTTAGTTCCTTATATTGGATACGATATGGCGGCTGAGATTATATCAGAGAGCAATGAAAATCCTAAGCGAGTAAAAGAAATTGTACTAGAGAGAAAGTTAATGGATGAGGATAAGTTAAATGAAATTTTAAATTATCACCACACTATAACTTACTTATAAAATTTATAATAAACTAAATCTGTATATCTTCAGGAATAAAATTAATTGTGAAGGTATACAGATTTTTTTATTTAGTCCACTTATACCTCAACTTGATTTACAAAACTAACTAACGGTAGTATAATAGCTAATATAAATTAATTAATAGGAGGGGTCTTTATGGAGCGAAGAGAAGAAATTATTCTTGTTACACTAGAATTAGCGGCAAAAAACGGTTTAAGTGGTGTGTCTATGTCACAAATAGCATCTAAAATAGGAATAAAAAAGCCATCATTATACAATCATTTTAAATCTAAGGAAGAAATTATAGATGCAATGTATCAATATCTTAGAGATAAATCAAAAGAAAAGATGTCCCTTACCGATATTGATTACGGTGAATTTGTAAATGGAAAAACTTTAGAAGAAGTATTAACTCAATCAGTATCTAATTATATACGTATAAATGAGGATGAAAAAATGACATCTTTTTATAAAGTTATATATTCAGAGAGAGCGATAAACCCAATTGCAGCAAAAATAATGTCAGATGAGACAAAGCGAATGATTCTAACTACTAAAAATCTTTTTTATGCTTTACAGGTTCACAAAAAAGCCGACTTCGATGATGTAGATATGGCAGCAACTTCATTTGCTATGACAATTCACGCTATGATGGATTATAAATTAGATTGTTCTCTATCAGGTGAACAATTAAATCAAAATATGATACAAGAGTATATAAAATGGTTTTGTAAACAATATGGAGGGGTAGACGATGAAAAGAACATTGATTAACTATTTAGGACTTTTAGGTGTAGTTTCCCTATTATCATATACAGCAGCAGTAATTTTTTCACCATCGGCATATCCAGGCTACAACTGGATGGAGCAGGCTGTCAGTGATTTAAGTGCTAACAATGCACCTTCTAAAATGCTCTGGTAACAGTTTTCTTCACTATATGGGATATGCGGAATAATATCGATTATGATGGTTTGTGTATTTATTCAAGGGAAATTAAACAAAACTCTACGCATAGGAATTTATCTTTTTTCAGCGATGAATTGGGTATCTAGTGTAGGATATAAAATGTTCCCTCTTTCAGCTAGTGGAAATGCAGGTACATTTCAAGATGTGATGCACATATATGTTGTAACAGTTCTCGTTGTATTACTTTCTATAATTTCACTTATTGTTATTATGATTGGTGGATATCGAGATAAAAAATACCGTTCCTTGGCAGTTTGTGCAAGTGTAGCCTTGTTATTGATGTTTGCATGGGCAATTGGGGTGAACGTTGTTCCAAGAGAATACTTTGGTATCTTTGAGAGATTTAGTGTTTTTGCTGCAGCAGGATTTAATGCAATTTTGGGAATTTATTTATTTTATGGATTTCAAAATAAAAACTAAAGAAATTAAAAAGAAATATCATAAATTAAATTTAAAACAATTTACGATATTTCTTTTTTATTAAATATCAAAATTTAATTTTTTTCTAAAATACATTGACTTTTCATTAAAAAAATTATACAATAATATTCCACCTCAAAAATATGAGGTCTTTAAAATACTAATACTTACACGAATAAAAATAATAATTTATGGCCTTCTATTCTTCATAGAAGGCTCATTTTCTTTTATATCAAATCTATTTAAAATCAGCTCTTTTATACATAGTATAAGTTTTGAGAAGGATAAACAGCTTCACAAGTCACATCTATCCCTAATTTTCTAAATGTTTGTTCATCGTCCTTAGTAAGCATAGTAGTTGAATGAGCTTGTACATCTTTTAAATTTGCTAATTCATCCATAGCCATTTGTGCTGCTGGGTTTGTAACTGCACATATTGAAAGTGCTGTCAATACTTCTTCTAAACTAAGTGAAACTTGTCTGCTTCCTAGAGTTTCTGTTTTTAATTTTACAATTGGCTCTAATATAACTGGTGATATCAATAACATATCATCTGGAATATTTGCTAGATGTTTTATAGCATTTAATATTGCAGCTGCACTAGCACACATTAGTTCAGAGCTTCTTCCTGTGATTATTGTTCCATCTTCAAGCTCTAATGCCACAACTGAGCATATTTCATCTTTGTCTGAATTTGAATTAAGTTTTTCGCTGTATTCTCTAGCTGGAAGAACAACTCTTCTGTCTTCAGGTTTTAAGTTTGATTTTTCCATTATTAGAGACATAGTATCGTATGAACTCTTGTTAACTTCACCTTTTTTGTATTCGCATCCAGTTTTAAAGTATCTTCTGATTATTTCTTGTCTTGATGCTTCACATACTGCTTCGTCGTCGTATATCCCAAATCCAACTCTATTAACACCCATATCTGTTGGTGATTGGAAGATTGATTCTTTTCCTGTTATTTTTTCGATTATTTTCTTAAGAACAGGGAATAATTCCAAATCTCTGTTGTAGTTTGTAGCCTTTACTCCATATCTATCTAAGTGGAATGAGTCTAGCATATTTACATCTTTTAAATCTACAGTTGCAGCTTCATATGCCACGTTTACTGGATGATTTAAATGAAGATTCCAAACTGGGAAAGTTTCAAATTTAGAATATCCTACAGAATTTCCTCTCTTGTTTTCATGATATAATTGGCTCAAACAAGTTCCAAGCTTACCACTGTTTGGTCCTGGAGCTGTAACTACAACTATTGGCTTAGTAGTTTCTATATATGGATTTGCACCAAAACCTTCTTCACTAACTATAGTGTCTACATCAGATGGATATCCTTTAGTTGGAGCATGCTTGTAGACTTTTATTCCACGACGTTCTAGCTTGTTTATAAATACTGTAGTCGCAGGTTGTCCTTCGTATCTTGTTATAACTACGCTGTTTACGTCTAATTCATAAGTTCTTAAATCGTCTATTAATCTTAGAACCTCCATATCGTAAGTTATACCGAAGTCTCCTCTTTTTTTGTTTCTTTCTATGTCGCCTGCATAAACACAGATTATAACTTCTACTTGATCTTTTATATTTTGTAGAACTTTGATCTTTGCATTTTCGTCAAATCCAGGTAAAACCCTCTTTGCATGTAAATCTCCTATAAGCTTGCCACCAAATTCTATATACAGCTTATCGAAATTATCGACTCTCTCTAATATATATTTAGATTGTTGCTCTAAATATTTTTTTGCATCAAAACCTTGCTTCATACTTTAACACCTCTCTAATTTTTTATCTTTAAAATAACTCTCTACACATAAAAATTATATCTGCTCTTTAGGCAAATATTTAAATACTAATTACACAAATACTATTTATCACTAAGGTTATATTATACAATCCAGTTGAAATTATTTCAAGATTTTATTTATAATTATTTTTTATTCAAAAAAGAGAAGAACTAAGTCTTCTCTCTCTTGATATATACACAGCTGTAATTATAATTTATTAGCAGCAACCATCGTCGCCTATTTCACCACAACCACAAACTATTAATAATAATATTAAAAATGGTATCCATGAACATATATCTATATCAGCCCAGCAATCTTGGAATGCTAGGAATAGGAAGAATAATATTATTATCCACCATCCCATGCCAAAGAATCCTCCATCGCATCCACAGCCTCCAAAAAATCTATCTAACATATATTGTACCCCCTTGTTGCTTAAAATTTGTTTCTAAAATATATTATGAGGGGCGCTATGTTTTTGACATTGATTTTTGAAAAATAATTTTAATTAGTCTACTGATTTTAGAGATTCAACCATTTTTACTCGTTTTAGCTTGAAGTACATCACAAAGTTTACTATGAAAGAAAGAAGTACTGTTAAAACTGCCGCTATAACATAGCTCTTAGGGCTTATAATTCTACCAAACATCATCGATTTTATCTCGACAGTTACCATAATGTACTGGTGAAGTATTTTTCCAAGTCCAAGGCCAAATACTATACCTACTAAAGTCAATATGATATTTTCTCTGTAAATATACGCTGCTGTCTCGCCATCGTAGAATCCTAGAACCTTAATTGTTGCAATTTCTCTAATTCTCTCTGAAATATTTACATTTGTTAAATTGTATAAAACTACAAAGGCAAGTGCTCCAGCTGAAATTATTATAACTAAAACTACATAATTTAAATTTTTAATCGTGTTGCTAAATGTTTCTTTAGCTGCAGTGTTAAATACTACACCTGATACACCTTCTATTTGATTTATTTGCTCTGATAGATTGTCTTCTGATTTTGATGAAGTATCATTTAATGTACATAAAATCTTGTTATTAGATGGAGTATTATTAAATAGCTTATTATAATAATCCTTCGTCATATACGCATAGTGTGATAGATAATTTTCTGTTATACCAGTGACCTTTGCATCTTTAGTAATATCATCGCCATTTTTTAATTTTATAGTATCTCCTACTGACACACCTAATTCCCTCGCTGCTTTTTCAGTCAAAATTAATCCCTCATCATTGAGTGGAAGTTTTTTATGACCTACTCTTTCTCTTAAAGTGATAAATTTACTAAGTTCTTCTACGTTATCTGGTATTACAATTCTTACATCTTCACTTGCTTTATCAGTTTTGACTTCTCCATTTTCATATACAAATAATCCATATCCCTTAATTTTTCCATTTTCGTCTAAATTTGCAACTAAATCTTTAGTTTCTTTTTCAGTTATATTATTTGAAGCTGTTATTTCCATATCGTATTTGAATAACTCCCCGTATTGTCCTGATACTATCATTTGTATAGAGTCTCTTATTCCAAAGCCTGTGACTGTAAGAGCTGTACATCCAGCAATTCCAAGTACTGTCATTAAAAATCTCTTTTTATATCTGAATATATTTCTAAAAGTTACCTTACTTATAAAGCTCAATCTATTCCATATGAATCCTATTCTCTCTAGTAAAATTCTCTTACCATTTTTAGGTGCCTTAGGTCTCATAAGTGTAGAAGGCTCTTCTAGTAGTTCCTTTCTACAAGCAAAATATGCAGAAAGCGTAGTAACTAAAATAGCAACTAGCGTAATTCCGATTGCAAGCTTGAAGTCAATTGCAAACTGCATAGGCGGTAAGGTGTACATCATTCCATAAGCGTAGAAAATTACAAGTGGGAATACTGTAAATCCTATTATAAGCCCTAATATACTTCCTGCAATACTTGCACTAAACGCATATAGTATGTACTTTTTAGCTATGTCAAATACTGTGTATCCCAATGCCTTTAATGTTCCTATATTTATTCTCTGTTCATCGACCATTCTAGTCATAGTTGTAAGGCAGACAAGTGCTGCTACTGCAAAGAAAAATACAGGGAATATCTTAGCTAGGGCATCTATACTATTTGCACAGCCTTCGTACTCTACAAATGATCTATGGCTATCTCTATCTAAAACATACCATGTCGGATGTTCTATTTTGTTTATTTCTTTTTGAGCATCGTCGATTTTCTTTTTCGCCTTTGACAATTCTTTTTCTGCTTTTTCTTTATTTTTATCTAGAGTTTTTTGCCCATCTTTTAATTCTTGTTCTCCATTTTCAATTTTTTGCTCTGCTTTTTTTATTTCTGCATTAGCTGTTTGTTCAGATTGTTTTAATTTAGCCTCTGACTGTTTTATTTTAGCTTCACTCGAATCTAGCTTTTGCTTAGTTTGACTTAATTGATTTTCTCCGTCTTTTAAAGCTTGTTTTTGTTTAGAAAGTTCACTCTTACCTGATGATATTCCTAGAGTTAATTGTTCTAAATTAGAATTCATAGTGTCTAATTGGTTTTGATAGTATGCCTTTTGTTCTTCAGGTAGAGTTGGATCGCTTAATGCAAGATTTATTTGAGCTATTCCTTCTTCTAGCTGTGATTTTTGTGCTTCTAATTCCTGAATTTGTGTCTCAGCCTTTGCAAATTCCTTTTCAGCAGTTGCTTTTTTCTGATTAAATTCCTTTAATGCACTTTGATATTGTTTTTTACCTGATTTAAGTTGCTTTTTAGCATCTTCTATTTGAGCTTTTCCGTTTGCTATTTCTCTCTTTGCCTTTGCTTTTTGAGATTTTAATTCAGCCTTTCCATCCTCCAGCTCTGTTTTAGATTTGTCTATTTTATCCTGTGCATCCTTTAATTCCTTCTCGACCTTTTGTTTATTTTCTTCATATTCTTTTTTAGCATCATCTAGCTCTGCTTGAGCTTCTGATACAACTTGATCGTATCTAGCGTCTATTCGTTCATCTGTAATAGCATCTATATCATCTACAACAGAATCGATAAGCTCTTGATATTCATCTGAGTACGTATCTAGTTTATCTGATCCTTTTACAGTTAAATAAATATCAGTATATACATCTAATTTAAAATCGTCATCCAAAATCATCATTGCTCCTTGGATTTTTCCACTTCCTATAGATGTATTTCCCTTTTCATGTGACAAATAGTAAGGTGTATTTACATACCCTACAACCTTGTATTGTTTTTTATTTAAAGTTTCACCGATATCCTCATCTGTACCAGAGCTAAGAGTTATAGTGCTTCCTATAGGATAATTTAAAAATTGATATTTTGATTTTTCAATTACACATTCTCCGCTTTTTTGAGGAAGTCTTCCTTTGACTACATTTAGTCGGTTCATGTAGTTTTCATTATTTTGTTCTACATCCTCTAAATTTATGCTCTGAATTTGAACTACACTGTCTTTGTCATTGTAATTTGAAATTGCATCGATAGAATATGTTCCTTTGATCCCATCGACATTTTTGATCTTCTTAAGTGCATCTACATCGTCATCTGTAAGTCCCAAAGTAGATGTAACTCTAATATCCATCAAATTATAATCATCATAGTAGGAATCAGATGTCTTCTCCATAACTAGTGGAGATGCTTTTATTCCTGAGAAAAATGCAACTCCCAATGTAACAATTAGTAAAATAGAAATAAATCTTCCCTTAGAATTTTTTATATCCCTTATAAAGTCTTTTGTAAGTGCGTTTTTCATATTACCATTCAATCCTTTCTACAGGAGTTGGATTTTCGTTTACGACTACGCTTTCTATTTTACCATTTTTTACTCTTATTACTTTGTCGCCCATAGGTGTTAGCGCTAAGTTATGTGTGATTATTATTACTGTCATCTTCATTTTTCTACATGTATCTTGTAGTAATTTTAAAATTGATTTTCCTGTGTTGTAATCCAGTGCTCCAGTCGGCTCATCACATAGAAGAAGCTTTGGATTTTTAGCGAGAGCCCTTGCTATTGCCACCCTCTGCTGTTCTCCACCTGATAATTGCGCTGGGAAATTATCTTTTCTATCGGCTAAACCTACAGCCTCCATGACTTCATCTATATCCAGCGGATCTTTACAAATTTGAGTAGCCAATTCTACATTTTCCTTCGCTGTTAGATTTTGAACTAGATTGTAAAATTGAAATACAAATCCAATATCGTATCTTCTATAAGTAATCAACTCTTTATTTGAGTAATTGTTGATGTACTTATTGTCGACTATAATTTGACCACTGCTAGGACTGTCCATACCACCTAGTATATTTAGTATAGTACTTTTCCCAGCACCACTTGCACCTGCAACTACTACGAACTCTCCTTTATCAACAGAGAAGTTTACTCCACTTAACGCTTCTATCTTGACTTCTCCCATCTGATAAACCTTTTTTACATCTTTAAATTCAATGTATTTACTCAATATCTTTCCCCTCTATTCTCTAAATTTTAAATTATTTTTATAGCAATTATATCTAAGTAATTATTATACTATTTTCATTACTCTTTAATAATAACTTATTTTTTTTTATAAGAAAATCTTTATTTTTTATACATCCATTATTATAGGAAATACGCTTGGTCGTCTTTTAGTTTTTTCAAATAACAATAGCTCAACTGATTTTCTGACACTGGTTTTTAATACTTGCCATTGAGTCGATTTATCATCTAGACATTCTTCTATTTTTTGTCGTGAAATTTCCTTTATTTCATTTATTAAGTTCTCATTTTCTCTAGCGTATATAAATCCCCTAGTTATTACATCTGGCCCTGAAGCTAGATAAAAATTATCTTTATCTATTGCAAATACGATTATCACCATACCGTCTCTAGCAAGATTTCTCCTATCTCTTAAAACTATATTTCCTACATCGCCTACACCTATTCCATCTACGTATAAAACTCCAGTACGAACCTTGTCAGCTACGACAGCTTTGTCCTTTGTTATTTCAAGTACATCTCCTGTCTCTAGCTTGAATATATTTTCTCCCTTCATTCCCATTTTTTTAGCTAGATCCTCGTGGTGTTTTAGATGGCGATATTCACCGTGAACCGGCATAAAATACTTAGGCTTTGTGATAGAGTGAATTAGCTTTAGCTCCTCTTGATACGCATGTCCAGAAACATGTACGTCTTCTAAATCTTCATATATTACCTCGGCACCTTTTTTGTATAGCTGATTTATGACCTTGGAAATCATCTTGTCGTTGCCTGGAATAGGAGATGCTGAAATTATAAATAAATCATCTGGCTCTAAAGTTATCTTCTTGTGAGTACCATAAGCAATCCTAGAAAGTCCCGCCATCGGCTCTCCTTGGCTTCCAGTAGTTATTATAGTTATTTTAGGACTATAACTATCTATCTCATCTAAATCAATTAAAGACTCCTCTGGTATATGCAGATACCCTAACTCCATAGCCACATTGCTTACATTTTCCATGCTCCTTCCGCTGAAGCATATTTTTCTATTTTCTCTCAAAGAGGCATCTACTATCTGTTGAATTCTATGTATATTAGATGCAAATGTAGCGACTATTACTCGTCCCTTTGCATTATTTAGAATTCTATTTAAAGTTTCGCCTATTGTCCTTTCTGACAGAGAATGACCACTTCTATCTACATTAGTGCTATCTGCCATTAACAGCAAAATTCCCTCTTCTCCTAATTCTGAAAATCTATTTAAATCCATAACTCTTCCATCAATTGGAGTATAGTCGATTTTGAAGTCGCCAGTATGAACAACTGTACCCAATGGAGTAAAAATAGCCAGTGAACAAGAATCTGCTATACTATGTGTAGCTCTTATAAATTCTACACTTAATTTATTAAAATTTACTACATCTCCTTCTTTAACAGGAATTAAATTTGCCGTATCAATTAGCTTGTGCTCTTCTAATTTACATGCAATAAGCCCAATAGTCAGACGAGTTGCGTATATATCCATATTTAACTGTCTTAAAATATACGGTATTGAGCCTATATGATCTTCGTGCCCATGAGTTATGAATAATCCCTTTATTTTATCCTTATTTTCTAATAAATAAGTTATATCTGGAATAACTAAATCTATCCCCAACATATCATCGTCTGGAAATGAAACTCCACAATCTATTACTATTATCTCATCCTCATATTTTATCGCTGTTATATTCTTGCCTATCTCACCTAATCCACCGAGTGGAATTATCTTTAATGTATCTCTTTTCATGCTACTATCCTCGCTAAATTTCTAATAATTAATATTTATTATTATCAATTTTCGCTTTTATATTACTCAGAATTACAAAATACTGTTTAACATATGATATAATTTCTTATACAATTAATTTTTTAGGAGGTGCCTATGCAAGATAACATTCCAGAAAAAGAATTGACAAGAGAAGATTTAGAAAGAGAATTTGCAAAAAGAAAAGATCTACAGAGGCTTATAAGAATCTTAAAAATCCTAAAAGCCATAAATTGGATAAAAATACAGATAAACTTCAGTGTGGCATACTACATAGGTCTATTATTTTTAGGTGGCTCAGCATTCTCAATCTTAGGATTAGAGTACAACACTCTTTCATCTCTAATAAGATTCCTGACTATTTACTTCTTCGTAACTATTCCTACAGACTGGGTATTCGATGCATTCTTTGACATCGTAAAAGAAAGAAAAATCATATCAGATTCACTGTACAAATTATTGTACATAATGACAGACATCCCTCTAAATATGGTAATCATAGGAATTATAGAATCCCATTTAAGCTATGTTTGCTGCTCTATGGGCACAGCATTTTTATTTTGTGTAATCTATTCAATAGTTACTTTAGCTATCTTTGACGACGGCTGTATCTATCTTAGAGATTAATTTCTCCAAAAATAGAGGAGCTAAATCTAAATACAGCTCCTCTATTTTTTATTTAATTAAAACGCAGTACATTTAAAACGTGCATAATTGTTCCTACACTAAGACATCTCTCGTCTATATCAAAATCAGCTGTATGTATAAGAGAAGTTATGCCATTTTCTTTATTTCCACATCCGACATGGAAAAACGCTCCCTTACAGTTTTCAAGAAATAAAGAAAAATCCTCCGCTCCCATAGATGGATAATCCTTGTATACAAAACTGTCCTCTCCCAAAAATTCCTCTGCATTTGACTTAACAATATCGACCATATCTCTGTCGTTTATAAGCGCATTATATCCTCTTCTCGCTCTCAACATAAATTTCGCCTCGCATCTATATGCAGCTGCTGTATTTTCAACTATTTCAGTGGCTCTTTTTACCATAAAATCTCTTTCCTCTTTGTTTAAAGTTCTAAGTGTTCCCTGTATCTCGACGTGGTCACAGATTACATTTCCAGCATCTCCACCTTTGATTTTGCCTAAAGTCAAAACTCCCATCTCATGTGGAGCTAAATTTCTACTGACAATACTTTGAAGTGATGTTATTATTTGAGCCGCTGCAACTAGAGCATCTATACCGTTTTGTGGATAAGCTCCATGACCTCTTTTTCCATTTACCTCGATTAAAACTGAATTACTGCTGGCGTTTAGAGTGTCGTATTTAGACTCTATTTTCCCTACCTCTAAATATGCTTGGACATGTGCTCCAAACATGAAGTCTACGTGTGGGTTTTCCATAAGACCG
>NZ_JALEXO010000017.1 GCF_022780145.1 Intestinibacter sp. | reverse complement strand
TAATAATAATATTTATAATGCTTTGGACCTTCAACATCACAATAGACGCAAAGCTCAGCCCATGGAATGTCTTTGGCATATATTCATCATACAAGGGATGGTCAGATTTTAGCATGCTCCTAACATTTGGAGGGCTTTTACTAATAATCATATCTTCACTGTTTGTAGAAAGAGCCTTTTGCAGATATTTTTGTCCATTAGGTGCAATATTCTCATTAATATCAAAGTCTCGTATTTATAAAATAAAAAAGGATTCGACTGAATGCATAAACTGCAATTTATGTACAAAAAAATGTCCAATGGGAATAAACGTCGACGAAGAAACAAGCATCCACGGACAAGTTATCTCCAGTGAATGCATAGATTGCTTCAAATGTATAGACACATGCAAACCAAAAGCTCTATACATAAATCCGAAACAAGCTGTATCAGGAATAATCGTTGCAGCTACAATTTTAGGAATATATTGTGCAAGTACAATGATGGGATAATTGAGGCGGTAAGTGATGCTTTGGGAGTTTCGTTTACGAATCCTAATGATCAGATGGAGAATGATAGAGGTCATGGTGGCGGTCATAGACATAGAAGGGAGTAATTTTTTAGTTTAGCAAGGCAGAATTTAAAGGAGGTACCTATGAATATTGTTGTTTTTGAAGAAAATATAAATCCTGTTATATTAAAAAGAGGATATTATTACTACAAAGGTGGAAATATTAGTGAGGATTTTGAGAAAAAAGGCAATAAATACACATTTAGAGTATATGGAACTGATCAGTATAAAGTATTTGTTGAGTTAGACGAATATGAAAATATATTGAGTTCAAAATGTAACTGTCCATATGATTTAGAGCCTATTTGCAAGCATCAGATAGCAGTTTTTTACAAATTAAGAGACTTATTAAAAGGAGAAATAAAGTGTGAAAATAAAACTACGCATCAGCCTAAAAATAAAGAAAACACCCTTAATGATGTACTTAAAAGCCTCGATAAAAACCAACTTATAGATATAATCATGGATCAAATTGCAGAGAATCCAAAATCAAAAAACTCTATTTTAATTAAATATTCACCGATTCTAGATGATGAAAGTGAATTAAAAAAATGTGAAGAGCATATAGATTCAAGCTTTAAAATGTATTTTGAAGAGGATAGTTATATAGAGGATAGATCGTATTTATTTGCATTGGATGTAAAAGAAATATTTAAAAGAATATGTGTGATTGAAAATAAAATACTGGCAATGGATATATTGTTATTAGTTTTAGAAAAATCTATATATTATATGCAATATATTGATGATTTTGATTTATATTTTTATGATGATGATTATAATTTGGAATTTTTAGTTAAGGATGTAATACGTATGATTAAAAATGTAGTTCTAAATATCGACGATTCTGAAACTAAAAATAAAATATTGAATAAATTATTAGATGAATATGAGGGTGAAGTGTTAAGCGACTGGCATAATTTTAAAATGGAAATAATGGATATTTGCTGTGAAATAGCAGATACAAAAGAACTCCAAAAAATGCTTGCTCATGAGATAGAAGTCATGATAGATGATGGTTCCCGTAGTTTTTTAGAGGAGAAAGAATTAAAAGTATTTTTATATAATTTGATGTTTGAATATGCAGAGGAAGATGAAATTCAAAGATTTATCGATGATAATATTGAGTATCCAGTATTTAGAGAGATAGCAATAAATAGATGCTTGGAAAATGGAGAATTTGACAAAGCAGTGGAGTACGCAACAGAAGGCGAAAAACAAAATGAATTTATTTTAATGTGGAAAGAATTAAAATACGAAGCCTATAAAAAAATGGGAGCAATAGACGAGCAAAAATCCCTAGCAAAAGAATTACTATTTAAAGGAGAAATCAAGTATTATAGTGAGTTAAAATCGCTATCTCAAGATGAAAATTTCTACAGTAATTTCCAAGATGATTTGAAAAAGCTGAAAAAAGCAAGCTCAAGAACGTATCTTGAAATTATAGAAATGGAAAATGACTTAGATGCCATTATGGAATATGTAAGAAAGAAACCATATGCAGTAGAGGAATATGCAGAGAAATTGTTGCCTAAATATAGAACAGAGGTCGGCGTTATATATTATAAATATTTGAAAAAACA